>NZ_JBVCPV010000110.1:0-10289 GCF_057456495.1 Lishizhenia sp.
AAGCAATTGGTCAATAAAAGTGGAATGAAAGTACGTTTAATCCAAAACATCGATAGAAAACTACCGCTAGAAGATATAGGATCTTCACAGGGGAAAAGTTTGAACGAGGTTTTGGATGAAATTGAAATGATTGTTCAATCTGGAACGCGCGTGAACATCAATTACTACATAGATGATATGTTAGATGATGGTGAGCACGAAGAGATTTACGAATACTTCTCAGATGCTGAAACTGATGATCTGAAAGAGGCCTACGAAGAGTTCGACGGTGATTACAGTGAAGAAGAATTAAGATTGATGCGTATTAAGTTTATGTCAGAAATGGCCAACTAAACGTAAAAAAATATAGAGAAAAGCGGACAATGAAAGTTGTTCGCTTTTTTTATGTCTATTTGTTACGCGCTCAATCTGTAAGAAATTTTAGTTTTATACGACCAAACTAAATCCATAGGAAATGCGTTTGCGTACCTATGTTAAATAGACAATAATCATAGACGATAAATATGAGTGAAATTCATACTTCAGTACAAGAATACTACGGAAAAGAATTAGAGAAGTCGGAAGACTTGAAAACGAATGCATGTTGCACATTAACCGCTCCACCAAAGCATATTATGGAAGCGTTGAGAGATGTTCACGATGAAGTTCAGGCGAAATATTACGGTTGTGGATTAACCATTCCTTCTAAAGTGAAAGGATTGAAGATTTTGGATTTAGGTTCAGGTTCAGGTAGAGATTGTTATATCGCAGCAAAATTAGTAGGTGAACAAGGTGAGGTTGTAGGTGTAGATATGACCGATGAGCAATTAGCTGTGGCCAACGAGCATCTAGAATACCACAGAGAGAAATTTGGGTATGCTACGTCAAATGTTCGCTTTTTAAAAGGGAATATCGAAGCCTTGGATGAATTGGATCTAGAACCGGGTAGCTTTGATTTAATTATCTCTAATTGTGTGATCAACTTGGCGGAAAATAAAGAGAAAGTTCTGCGTGATGCTTTTCATCTTTTGAAACCAGGTGGAGAAATGTACTTCTCAGATGTGTATGCAGACCGTCGTTTCCCTGTGGAACTACAAAAGGACCCTGTGTTGTGGGGGGAATGTATTTCTGGAGCATTGTATTGGAATGACTTCTTAAACATTGCCAAGAAAGTTGGATTTACAGATCCGAGAGCAGTAGAAAACAAAGTGATTACGGTTGAGAATCCTGAACTAGAAGAGAAGTTGGGGGATATCAATTGTTTTAGTGTTACCTATCGTTTGTTTAAAATAGACGGACTGGAGTCTGACTGTGAAGATTACGGTCAAGCTGTGAAATACAAGGGGACAATCACAGAAGAGAAAGCATCTTTTGATTTAGATGATCATCATAATTTCCCTGCGGGTAAAGTGATGGCGGTATGTGGTAATACCTACAAAATGCTACACGATACACGTTTTAAAGAAGATTTCGAATTCTATGGAGATTGGAGCACACACTACGGAATTTTTGAAGGTTGTGGGGGTGCTATGCCGTTTTCTATTGGAGAGCCAGGAACAGAAGCTTCTTGCTGCTAGTAAACGATAATATTATGGAAGAAGGACTGTCTACTGAGATGGTCCTTTTTTGTTTAATACAACATATTTATATGCCCGTATTTAGTATGGACAAAAGCATCATCGGCGAATGAATATTGTAAACTATAGCTAAAACAAGTTGTATTAGTGAGTTGGTTTTTAACCGTCCCATTCCAGAAATCTTGGATGTTATTCGAATGAAAAACTACCTTTCCCCATCTGTTGTAGATAATGAATTCGAATTGATCTAAGGGACAACTGGCTACAGCAGATATTTCATCGTTCACACCATTTTGGTTAGGGGTAAAAGTGTTGGGTAGATAAAGTACACAATCACAATTTTCTGTTTCAATTAAAATGGTATCACTTGCTTCAAAACAATTTTCAACATTAACCCAGTAAGTTCCTGCTTCATTTACAATAAGTTCAGCTTCTGTAGATCCATCCTGCCATAAAAATGTTGAGTAGGGGTGATGTGCGTTTAAAACAATGGATAAATCCTCACAGATGCTTGTGTCTGTTCCTAAATTGACTTGAGGACCTGGAGGTGTATAAATTAAGATGCTGTCTTCGTACGTACATCCATTTTGCTCTACCGCTAAACTAAGGTTTTGGGTTTGTGTAATACTGATGGAATTTGAAGTAGAATTATCCGACCATAAGTAATTGGCATTATTGAGATTATACAAGAAATTCAAGGTGTCTCCAGGGCAGAAGATAGCAGTATCTTGATCGAATGAAAAGATTTGTTCGGGGTAATAGTCTACCATTATATTGTCAGAACTAGAGCAACCATTTTTAGTTATTTCAAGAGAATATAAACCCGCGCTATTTACTGTAATGGTTGAGTCAGTTGATCCATTAGACCATAAATAGGAGTTGCCTTTGTATTGCGGTGAAAGTGTTAAAGTTTCGTCGGGACATAAGGTAGTGTCATTTCCAATATTAAACGTGAAAGGCTCCTGAACATAAACCCAAATGTCAAAAGTATCACATTGGGAATAAATAAGATAGTTGGTAGATTGTTGAGGACTTACCGTAAAATTGTTACTTGTGGAGAGAATTGTACTTGGATTTGTACTTTCTGCCCAGCCAATAAAGCTATTGGAGTTTACATTCAAGGTCGCAGAGGTATTCTGACAAATAGTAGTGTCAGGTGAATGTGTTAAACAAGTTTCTTTAACTAAGATGTCATCAAAGAAATAATAAGAATATTCGTTGAATACAATGTCGTTATGATTTGTAGGTGTTAATGAAGTGTTTTGACCGTTACTAAAACAACCAAGGATTATATATTGAGAGGGACTTGACGCTGTGAAAGTTCCTGAAATTTTAACCCAGTTTACCGAATCCGTAATAATTTTTTGTTCAATAATTTGAGGAGTAAAATTTAATACATCAGATTGAAACGAGTTAATAAGTGTATCAGAAAAATACATTCCAAGATTATTAGATGCAAATCTACTTTTTGCAGCTAAGGAAACATGAAACTTTGCATAATAATGCTGACCAGGTGTTAGAGTTTGCAGCAATTGAGTTTGTATATATTCTCTCGAATTAGAATCATTGTAAATACTCGAACAATATGCGCCTACCATATTATTACCTGATTTTGGTAAATGATTCCATGGTGAGTTTAAGCAATAAATAGAACAAGTATTTGGTACATTAAGGCTAAAGAAATCTGAAGTTGCCAGAGTAGGTAAATTCCAATCTTGAAAATAGCTATTAAATTGATTTACAGCTACACCTCCAACACAAGGTAGTGAAACCGTATTCTCAAAACTAGGATTCGGAACTAGGTTCTGTGCAGCGGTCCAGAAACAAGATGCAGTAAATATAAAGAATAGTATTAGGTGCTTTAATGTCATTTAGGAGATTTACTATTACCTGTTGTTGATAACAACGGAGTGGCTGATCGTAAAGTTGGTAGTAGATTTGAAAAATAACTACTCAATAATCAAAGTAATCCTCAAACGTTCTTCCTCTGGTAAGTCATAATTATCCGCTGAAGATTTGCGCTTGATGTTGAATTCTATGTAATCTTCTCCGGTGTAATTTTGTTCCGTAGAATAGAAATAAGAGTAAGGATAGAGTTCTGTGGAATCCGAGAAATATTCACTTGTATCAGCGTGTAAAGGTTCCGAAATCATTTCTACTTCATCTTCGGCACTGTTGACCATAAAATTGTAGACGTAATCTGTATTTACCTTAACTGTGTCAGTAATATCTCGTGTAGGTGTAATCCATAGCGTTTTCTTACAACTGAAAAAGAATGAAGAACAAATAATTATAAAAGCTAGTTTTTGCATAAAGCACGGTTTGATAGGGTTAAAGTACTGAATTTAAATCATTTTTTGAAGCTCTTCCCAGAATTTTGGATAGGATTTTTCCACCACTTCAGGATGTTGTATGTCTATTTCTCCCAGGTTTACTAGAGGTGCAAAAGACATGGCCATTCTATGGTCTTCATAGGTGGTAATACTTAAGTTTTTAGGAAGTTCTTTGATTTGCTTTCCATAGATCTTGATGCTTTCACCGAAATCTTCTACTTCTACATTTAAACGTGCCAGTTCGGTTTGTAGTGCCTTCACTCTATCGGTTTCTTTGATGCGTAAACTGTGTATACCGTCTAAATGTAATTCAACTCCCGTTACACCGCATAATACAGCCAAGGTTTGGGCTAAGTCCGGACAATTTTGAACGTTTAATTTGAGTTCTGTTGGGAATTCTTTAGGCACTTTCTTAAGCGTGGCACCTTCGTCATCAAAACTTGTTTCTATTCCAAAAACGGTTGCAATGGCTGCGATAACAGCGTCGCCTTGTAAGGAATTTTCTTGAAGTCCTGGTAAAAACAATTCTTCTAAGTCAGAAAGTATTAAAAAGCTATACCAATAGCTTGCTGCCGACCAATCATTCTCAACCCTTAATTCTCCACCCGAATACCTGCCAGGGTTTACGCGTATTTTATTTTCGTAATGACGCAAGGTAATGCCAAATTGCTGCATCAATTCTAAGGTCATATTGATGTAAGGTTTAGAAGCGGTTTTACCTTCGAGTTTGAAAAATAATCCATTGGGTAAAAGTGGTGCTACCATCAATAAAGCAGAGATGTACTGACTGCTTATACTGCTATCTATAACTAATTCTTGACATGCATTAATAGGTTGGAAGGGATGTATTTCCAAAGGAGGATATCCTTCTTCACCTAAATAACTGATTTGAGCTCCTAAATTACGCAAAGCATCTACTAAAATACCAATTGGACGTTGGTGCATGCGCTCCGTTCCTTGGAGGATGAAGTTATCGTTTTGCAGGGCATAATATGCAGTAAGAAAACGCATAGTGGTTCCAGCATCTTTTACGTCCTTCACCTGTCCCTCATTTTGCAATAACTGCAACATGGTTTGTGTATCTCTGGCGTTAGAAAGATTTGTGATTACAATTTCTTCCTTGCTCAAAGCTTGTATAATCAATGCTCTGTTTGCAATGCTTTTACTTGCAGGAAGTTGTATTTCTTTCCCTTTTGGCATTGCATTCACACGTTGTAATTTCATGACTAAAAATCAATTTTTCCGTGATGAATAGCTTTGCGCATAAAGAGTACAGCTCCAAGTCCAAAACCAAGAACCAAAGCGATATCTGAAATGTGATAGAGTAAAATGTTTCCTTCTAAAACCGCCATAGAACCTTGATTTTTCAAGAGGTCAAGAATGGAGTAGAAGTGAATTCCCCAACCAACAATACCAAAAACTAAAAAGGTCAACAAGTGTTTGCTAGCTACTTTTACTTTTTCAGAAGTTTGAAGGTTTTCGTTTTTCATTAAAGCAATGATCAATCCTAAGTTTACAGCAATTAAAAGCAATAAAATCAAGGGCATGAAAGGCGAGAGGTAGTACTCAAAGTTGTAGCCTACTATTCTAGAAATAAAGCGTTCTGAAAGTTCTTCTCGGTAATAAAACAAAAGGCCTGTTGCTGTTAGGAAAAGAAGGATTCCTGTTAAGGCTTTGTTACGAAGTAACTGTATCATTTATGTTTTGCGTTTTTTCTTTTTCGCTGCTGGGAAAAGAATATTATTTAAGATTAATCTATAACCTGGAGAGTTAGGGTGAAGGTTTAAATCTGTGGGTGGGTCACCCACTCTGTGCTGGTAATCTTCAGGGTCATGTCCTCCATAAAACGTCCAAGTACCCATACCGTGTTCTCCGTGTATATAGCGCACCGTTCCTAAATTTTGAGATTCACCCATTATGGTAACATTCGATTTGATGTATTCTTTTCTGAAGTCCGTTGTTTGTCCGTAAAAACCAGGGATAATATCTGTGTGACATTGGGTCAACATGGTGGGAACGACATCCCATTTTGCAGAGAAATCGAATAAAGTAAAGTAGTCGTTTTTTTCATTTACTTTTCTGTGGTCTGCGGTACCATCAATTTCGCTGTATTCGTAAACCAGTGGGTTTTGTTCTAATTCGTAGTTTTCGAAAGCAAAACTGTTGCTGTAATCTAGTTTTTCTTGACAATTTGGATCTGCTGGATCACCGTCGTACATGTCTTCACAAATATCTGTTTCATGCGCGGCAAGGGCGATGTCATAACTATCAGTCCCGCTACACATTGTAAATAAGAAGCCTCCTCCAAAAACGAAACTCTTAATGTTAGCGGCAACTGCTAATTTCATGTCAGAGACTTTTTCAAAGCCTAGTTTTCGGGCACTTTGTTCTAGTTCTGCAACTTGTTGTCTGTACCACGGGGCATTTTTAAAATTAGCGTAGAATTTTCCGTATTGTCCTGTGAAGTCTTCATGGTGCAAATGCAACCAGTCATATTCTACTAATCCACCAGCGATTACTGTACTGTCGTATACCTTATCATAAGGTATTTCTGCATATTCCATCACCAGAGTTACGGCGTCATCCCAGGGTTGTTTCCCACCAGGAGTGTATACTGCAATTTTTGGTGCTTTTTCCAATTGCACCACTTCTTGATTCACTTCAGGGTTAGCAATTTCTCTTTTAATAGCTTCAACTTGACCATCTGCTAAGATTTCGTAACTCACACCACGAATAATAAGCATGTCTTCTATTGTGCTTAAATGTGGCATGAGAAAAGCTCCTCCTCTGTAATTCAGTAGCCATTCAATTACTACTTCATTTTCCAATACAAAAAACGCAGCTCCATAGGCCTTTAAATGATTGCTTTGACCGGCATCCATTGGAACGATGATCTGCGTAGCTTTGGCTTGTAAACCAAAAAGTAGAAATAGAAAAAAAATGATTTTTTGCATGGCATTAACGTTGCGATTTCCTCTAATTTATGATTTAAAACGGAGTATCGTCAAAGTCATTGCTTGAAAAGTTAAAATCGTCTTCTATTTCATCCATTTTACTACGAACGGTCATTGTATTTGGCTGGTCTTCAAATCCTGCTGAAGGATTCATAGCACTTGGAACAACTTCTTCGTGTTCATCGAATGCAGCATCTCTGTTTTCGAAACGTGCATATTTACCGATAAACTTCAAACGAACTGTATCCGTGGCACCGTTACGGTGTTTTGCAATGATGATATCTCCAACTCCTTGTGTAGGGCCATAATCATCTTCTGTAATTCCATAGTATTCTGGACGGTAAATAAATGATACGATATCGGCATCCTGCTCAATAGCTCCAGATTCCCTAAGGTCAGAAAGTACAGGTCTTTTATCACCACCCCTTTGTTCAACCGAACGCGAAAGCTGAGAAAGTGCAATCACTGGGATGTTCAATTCACGGGCAATTTCCTTAATCGAACGCGAGATTTGAGAAATCTCTTGTTCACGAGAACCAACTCCTTTATTGTTAGAACCCGCAGTCATCAACTGCAAGTAATCAATGATTACCATGTTGATGTCGTATTTATCTTTCAATCGTCTACACTTGGCTCTCAATTCGAAGATAGAGATACCTGGTGTATCATCGATGAAAATTGGAGCATTGGTCAATCGTGTAATACGTGAGTGCAGTTGTTGCATCTCATGATCGGCCAAGTTACCTTTTCTTAATTTTTCTGCTGGAATACGCGTCTCCGATGAAATCAAACGTTTTACCAACTGTACGTTTGACATCTCCAGAGAGAATACTGCTACACCTTGGTTGTAATCTACGGCAGTATTTCTAGCCATTGAAAGTACGAAGGCAGTTTTACCCATGGCAGGACGAGCGGCAATTACAATCATATCCGAACGCTGCCAACCCGCAGTAATTTTATCCAAATCTTTAAATCCGGTAGGAATCCCAGATACACCATCCTGTATTTTGGTAGCACGCTCAATTTCGGCCATGGCCTCCATCATAGACGTTTGCATGGTGTGGTACCCTTTTTTCATGTTGTTCTGCGTAATGGCAAACAACTCTTCTTGGGCATTTCCAAGTAATTCAAATACATCTTTGGTTTCGTCAAATGAGTTCTTTAACAAGTCGTTACTCATTTTAATTACTTGACGCTGAATGTATTTCTGGATAATGATACGGGCGTGGGCTTCAATGTGCGCCACAGAACCTATTCGTTGGGTAAGCGATGATAAATAAACAACACCTCCAGCTAATTCTAACTCTCCAAGTTGTTTTAACTTTTCTGTGATTGTTAATAAGTCAATCGGTTCAGAAGCACCAAATAATTGTTGTATACAATTGAAAATGGCTTGGTGTTTTGGATCGTAAAAAGCTTCAGGTGTACCCAATACGTCAATCGCATCGTTCACCGCACTTTTCTCCAACATCATGGCACCCAACACCGCCTGCTCTAGTTCTATTGCTTGTGGTGGTACTTTTCCGATTTCTCCCATCGTAGATTTTACACGTTGTAGTCTACCTTTACTTACGCGTTGGTTGTTTTCCCCATTCTCCATAGGCACAAATATAGAAAATCGAAGCGGGCTTTAATAGCATAATTTTAGTGAATTGATGAGTTGTTTAAAGAAAGTGACTTATCAACGAATTGTTGAAAACTGTAGGAATGCAAGCTTTGAAATCAAAAGTGTGTAACTCGTTAAAATACATGGTTTTATGTTTGTTGTGTAACAGTTAATCTTGATTCTGCTCTGTCTGAAACTCCCTCTGCCTTTTATAGTTAAATCCTGTTGCACTTAGGTTTTGAAAATATAGTTCACCACCTGTCTAACTGTCTAAGTTTTCTACCTTAGCAAAACACATTAATTTTCATTCTTTATGCGCGTAGTAAATGCCAGACAGAACAATCTTAAGAACGTTTCATTAAGCCTTCCAGAAAATCAGTTAATTGTGGTTACCGGTCTTTCGGGTTCTGGAAAATCATCCTTAGCCATGGGGGTTATTGGTAATGAAGGGTATCGTTATTTCTTAGAAAGTTTGCCGGCTTATAATCAACAAAATGCGCAACGTATTCCTTCTGCTGATGTGGATGAGTTGAAAGATTTACCACCTGTAATTAAAGTGGAGCAAAGCAAAAGGTTTCAATCAATCAATGCAACCTTTGGGACGCTTTCTGAGCTTGCGCCTTTGTTTCGTATTCTTTTTGCGCGTTATTCAGGTAAGGAAGCTATGAGTAAATCGTTGTTCTCTTTTAACCATCCTAAAGGTATGTGTGCAACCTGCAGAGGTATAGGGGAGGCTGAGTACATAGATATCGATAAATTGGTAGGTGACCCCAGCAAAACTTTACGTGAAGGTGCTATTGTTACAACTTTACCGAATGGGTATATCGTTTATTCTCAAGTTACAGTAGACGAACTCAATAAAGTGTGCAAGGCACACGGTTTTTCTGTGGATGTTCCTTGGAAAGATTTAACAGAAGAGCAACAAGATGTCATCTTAAATGGGAGTGACAAGTTGAAGGTGTTTTATGGAAAACACAGCATAGAGTCGCGCCTGCGCTGGGAAGGTTTAAAAGCTAAGCCACGAGAGGAAGGCTACTATAAAGGCATGATGCCCATTATGAAAGACATTTTGAAAAGAGATAGAAATCCAAACATTTTGCGTTTTGCAAGTGCTATGGAATGTCCTTCTTGTAAAGGTGCACGAATTAAAGCAGAACATTTAAAATATACATGGCAAGGTTATAATTTTAAAGAATGGATGGAGTTTTCTTTAGAGGAACTCTACGCTAAGTTAAAGGGATTTTCCTTATATGGAGGAGAGCAGGTTTTAGTGGATAAATTATGTACACAATTGTATGACCTTATTCATCTTGGAATGGGACATTATCAATTGAGCACGCAGAGCACGGCAATTTCTTCCGGTGATGCCCAAAGGATGAAGTTGGTGAAACAAGTCAACAGTAATTTACAAGGTATTTTGTATGTTTTCGATGAACCTTCCATAGGTTTACCCGAAACCTATCAAAAGCATTTGCGCTATATTATAGACCGACTTCTGTACAAGGGGAACACGGTAATGGTAGTGGAACACGATTTAAACTTTATTCAATCCGCAGATTGGATTGTTGAGTTAGGACTTAAGGCTGGAGCTGAAGGTGGAGAAATTGTGTTTAATGGAAGTAAAAGCGAATTCCTTGCGCATAAAACATTGAACACCCCTACTAAACTTGCTTTGAGCGAAGATGAGCAGATAGCCACTCCCATTGCGTTGGAACAGGGAATGGAAAAGTTAAAGGGTGGCCTTACAGTTTTTACTCGAAAATCGAAGGAAGTAGAAAGAACTTTGAAGGAATATGCTAGAAAAGAAGCATTCAATATTCAAACGGTAAATGATCAAGCT
>NZ_JBVCPV010000111.1:0-10231 GCF_057456495.1 Lishizhenia sp.
GATTGTATAGCTCGTTTCCAATTTCATTATTTACATAAATTAGCATATTTGCCCATCCAAAATACCATTTTTTTAATACAGGATCATGGCTCATCAGAGTCTTCCAGGCATCTTCTAAAATTTTAGTTTGAAGCAATAGATAAAAATGAAATTGAACGTGCTGCACTTTCAGACAACTTTGAAACAGAAGCTTTTGAAGGTTGGGAAGGACATAATGCGCAAAAAAGCATGGAGTCTTTGGACAAGAGATTTGCACGTAGTCAAGGAAATTCTTCTAAAAAGTGGACCATCACCTTAATTGGTGGTAGTGCACTCTTAACCTTATTCTTCATATTCATCAATCTAGAAAACAAAGAAGACCCTAAAACGGTTACAGAAGTTTCTACTCCTATTAAAATGGATGAACCCATTCTAGAAGATAAAGAAACAAACAAAGTTGAAGAACAAAACAAACAAGATGAACAAGCTATAGCGGTTCTGCAACCCAAAGAATTAGAACATACGCTAGATAGAACAGAACTTGTTGAGTTAAGAAAGGGAAAAACTTCTGAAGAAGAAGAACTTCATCAGCCCCAAATATTGATGGATAAATTGAATATTGAAGAGGTCGAATTAAATAAGCAAGAGCTACCTCAGTTGAATTATCAGATAAAAAAAGAAATTTACCTCTATGATTTAAAACTGGTAGACTACCGTCCTTACAGAAAGGAAAGAATGAAAGAGGAAAAATTGGTAATGTCTGGTACTCCTGCGAATCAGGAAGCGCAACAGACATCAGAACAAAATTTCGAGTATGAAGAAGTAGATATACCCTACATCGAATATTTAGAAAAAAGCATGTACTACTTTTCAAAAGGCATGTATAAAAAGGCGCTTGTACGCTTCAATAAAATACTCGATCATTATCCAAACGATGTAAATGCGCACTTCTATGGTGGTTTATGTTACTACAATTTAAACGAAGGAAAGGTGGCTTTAGATTATTTTGAAAAATCCTACTCACTGAGCTATGGTAACTTTAAAGAAGAAGCTGAATGGTTGAGTTATTTGACTTATATAGACCTTAAACAAAATAAAAAAGCAAGGGCCTTACTTCAACAAATTGCGCATCAAGGTGGATTTTATAGTGAACGTGCCAAAGACATTCTAAATAAGTAAATTGAATTTTCTTGAAACATAAAAAAGCCCCGATTTTGCATCGGGGCTTTTTAGTATTCTTTATTTTTCTCTTACCATTCGCTTTAACAATGGACTAGGTCTGTATCTGTCTTCTCCATATTCCTCGAATAATTCTTGTAATTGGTTCAATACATTTTCTTCACCTATTTCTTCCATCCAAGCCAACAATCCTTTCGGGTAGTTCACCCCTTTTGTCATGGCTAAATCTATGTCTTCTTTAGAGGCGATGTTTAAGAACAAAGCATCCACGGCCTCATTGATCAACATAGCCAAAATTCTGTTTAAGATTTTTCTTCCTAACACCTCATCTTTAACTGGCTCTGGTTTCACTGCTCCTTCAGCATAGTCAAAGTAACCTCTACCTGATTTTCTACCTAAGTATCCTGCTTCAGCGTGACGTTTTTGTGTAAAACTCGGCTTGTAACGTGGATCGTAATAGAAAGATTTAAATACTGTTTCTGTAACCGTATAGTTGATGTCATTTCCAATGTAATCCATTAAAGTAAATGGTCCCATTCTAAATCCACCTAACTCAGTCATTGCCCAGTCGATAGTCGCAAAATCTGCTACACCTTCTTCATAAATACGTAAAGCTTCTCCGTAGAAAGGACGTGCTACACGGTTCACGATAAACCCAGGAGTGTCTTTTGCCAAGACTGTAACTTTCTTCCATGAGTCAATGATAGCTCTGGCCTCTTTAGTTACCGCTTCACTTGTTTGAACCGCTGGTATAATTTCTACCAAAGGCATTAATGGTGCAGGGTTAAAAAAGTGAATTCCTATCATTCTACTTGGGTTCTCCAAAACAGACCCAATAGAAGCAACAGAAAGAGAAGAAGTGTTCGAAGCCAAAATACAATCATCGCTCACGATAGATTCCATTTGTTTAAACATCTTGTGCTTCACCTCAAGGTTTTCAACAATTGCCTCTATGATTAATCCACAATTTTGAAAATCGTTTCTATCTCCAGAATAGTTGATACGGTCTAAAATAATTTCTGCTTCTTCTGCAGAATATTTTCCTTTTTCAACTAGTCGATTAAAAATCTTTTCCATGCTTGCCTTTGCTCTTTTTAAAGCATCAGCATTAACATCTATTAAGTTTACTTGGTGTCCGGCTTGAGCAGCAACCTGAGCAATACCTGCTCCCATTGTACCTGCTCCTAAAACTCCTACTTCTATCATTTCAATATTATTTTCCTGTAAATTCTGGTTTTCTTTTCTCTAAGAACGCACTTGTACCTTCATTAAAGTCATGGGTTTGCCCTGCTTCTGCCTGTAACTCTTCTTCAACAGCTAACTGCTGTGTTAAATCGTTCGTAAAACTTTGGTTGATAGCCTTTTTAGTAAGTCCTAAACCTCTGGTTGGCATAAGCGCTAATTTACCAGCAAAAGCAGTAACTTCCTCTTCGAAAGTTTCTTCTCCCAATACTTTGTAAATCATGTTTAGCTTTTCAGCTTCAGCTGCACTTACTTTATCTCCCGTCATCATCAATGCCATAGCTTTTTGCGCACCAATTAAACGTGGCAAGAAGAAGGTTCCTCCTGAATCTGGTATTAAACCTATTTTAGAAAAAGCCTGGATAAAGCTTGCACTTTCTTTGGCAAAAACAATATCACACGCCAATGCAATGTTTGCACCTGCACCTGCCGCTACTCCATTAACTGCAGCAATAACTGGTTTTTCTAAATTTCTAATTTTTTCAATAATCGGATTGTAGTGTTTGGCTACGATAGACTTCAATTCTGGTCCGTTCGGATCCGTAGCCTCTGCCAAATCTTGACCAGCACAAAACGCTTTTCCTGCTCCTGTTAACACTACACATCTTACGCTATCATCCGTAGCACAAGCATCTAACTCTTCTTGCAAAGCCATTGCCATAGCTTGGTTAAAACTATTAAATACCTTCGGACGGTTGAAAGTGATCGTACGAACACCTCCATTATTTTGTATATCTAAAACCATGATTATTCTTTTGGGCGAAAATAGCCAAAATGAATGCAAAAGCCAATATTTACTGCAGATGCAACATTTTACTACTTCACAATACTATATGTTATTATATAATTCTACAGATTGTTGAAAACGCATTGCTAATTCATCTCTCAACCACAATGGCTTCACCACCTCTATTTCAAAAGCGTAACTTACCAATTGACGAATCAATTCTTCTGAAATCAATACCTCTAATTCGAAGGTTGTACGCTTCTTCCCTTCTTTCACTACTTTTTGCGAAGCATGAAAAGGTTGAGATGCAATATATTTTGCAGCGACGTTATTGGCCTTGAACTTAATTAGCTCTGGACTGTTTTCGTTAGCTGTAATACCTACTGAATGTTTGAAGAACAATTCTGCATTAAAATTCGTTGGTTGTTTTCCTGTTTCCTCAGAAAGCTCCAAATCCATCATTCTATCTAAACCATAGGTGATGATAGCATCTTTGACCAAGTCAAAAGCAATTAAATACCATCTATTCCTATATTCTTTCAATAACAAAGGAGTAACCTTACGTCTTTTCTTTTTCCCAGAAACAAAGCTTTCATAATCGAAGTAAACTACTTTTTGTTCCTTAATTGCTTTCAACAAAGGACTTAAAAAATCACTTCCTTTAAATTCGGTTACCGTTTCAAACTGTACGTAATTATCCAGTTCCTTATCGTTCGGATTATTGGAAATATTTACACGATCAAAGATCTTATCTAAAGCAGAACCAAACTGCTTAAACATATCCACATCTCTAAACTGTACAAGTGTATTTGCCGCAAACTTAATTGCTTGCACATCATCTTCAGATAACGGAATTTCATTGATGGTAAAATCATCCTCTGTGTAATAGTACCCTCTGTCTCTTTTCGAATATTTAATAGGAGCATCATGTTCCATACGCATAGCGAACATGTCTTTTTCTATCGTTGAATCACAAATATTCTCACCTGTAGAATCTCCATATAACGCTTCCTCACAAGCTTGTCTTAAATCTTGTTTACTTGGAAAGGGTTTGTATTTGTTACGTAAACATTTATCAATAATTCTGTAACGAATAAGTGCATTTTTAATGTGAGGCATGATGAAATTTTCTTTCGTTCTTTTCCTGAATATCGCGCCAAAAATCAGCGCTCATCAAAAATAAGAGAAAGCTTTTACATTTAACAGTAAAGACCTGCTTTTCCTATAAATTCATGTAAAATTAATACATGAGAATAGCGCTCATTTTCTTGTTACTTTTCCATTAACAACCGTTTTACAGCTGAACAATTTGTAATTTTAATCCATGAAAAAACTCATTCTACTTATTTCTTTGTTTGTAATTACAACAGGTTACTCTAAAGAAATTGAACCAGACAGTACAGCCTTTTTAGGCGACAGTGTTTGTTGGAACGATAGTATTGTGAACTTTGCCCTAAAATACTTAGGTACACCCTACAAATATGGAGGTACGAACCCAAAAGGTTTTGACTGTTCTAGGTTTGTATATTTTGTCTTTAAAAATTTTGAATGCAAGCTACCTCGAACATCTTCATCTTATCATCCATTTGAGGATACCATTCCATTGAATGAAATTCAAATTGGCGACATTCTTGTATTTACAGGTACAAATGCTGCGATTAGAAAACCGGGGCATCTAGGAATCGTTACAAACATCACAGAAAATGAAATCATTTTTATACATTCGTCGTCATCTAAAAAACACAGTGGCGTTGTAGAAAGTAAATTATACACTACTGGGTACAGAAAGCGTTATATTAAAACATTGAGAATACTACCATGAGAATTACTGTTTTTGCCCTTTTATTAATCACTCTATTTTCTTGTCAGGATGACAGCTTGACCTATGGTGAAGCAAAATCTAAATTAATGCTTGGAGAATTTGAAGTGTACGAAAATCTAGCCTCTTGTGACTGCGATAGTTTGGTAAAGAATGGACAAGGAGAATACCTTATGGCGGATACCTTATATACGGGAACTTGTTATTCCTATTACGCCAATGAACCTGAAAAGATTTTGGAAGCAAAGCAAATTTTTAAAGGAAGATTACACGGTGCATACATTGTTTATTCACCTTCGGGAGACACCCTAGAATTTACCTTATATAAGGATGGAAGATACCTTGGCCAAACAAAAGCTAATGCCTTTGAATGTAATTGTGACTCTTTAAAAGTGGTTGATCCAGAAGCGAGTATCCAACAAAAAACCTTATATGGATTTAATTATAACGGAGCTTGTATACGTTACTATCCCAATTCCGATTCTATCATTTATATGAGAGAAAATTACAAGGATGGATATTTAGATGGATCTTATTTCGTTTATGACAGAGAAGGAAATATAATCTCTGAACAAAAATACAAAGAAGGCGAATTACAATAATTCGCTTTTTTTTTGCCGTAAAAATTTATGAACCCTTTGTTGCATTCCCTTTTCGTAGTGAATGTAATTAGCACGAAGTACTGCTTTCAATTCTCGAGCTAAAACTGGGTACTTTCCTATTAATAATTCCATCACCCATAATGCTCTTGATTTGGTAGTGGTATTATAAGAAGATTCCTCTAATACACACAATAAGTAATTGATTGCTTCAGATTCTTGCGCAATGGGTACACCACAATACCTCCAATAGTTTGTAAATGAACTTTTGAAATCGAACGATTCTACAGTTTGAGAAATGCGCCATAATTCCGATAAGTCTTTGGACAAATAAGCAGCATCGAGATGAGCCAAATCAGTTATCATCCATGCCAATCTGCGTCCTAATTTAGGCTCTTGAAAAAAGTCTGAAAATTGAGAAGGCACAAAGCCCAGCGTCAACATTTCATTTGCTAGAGCTTTCCTTTCCTGCCCTGTACTGGTCTCTAGAAGCACTTTTAATTTATTTCGAAAGTTTTCCATTCTTCACGGCTATGGCTTGGGTTAATACTTCCTTCACCAATTCAATTGGAATATCCTTGTTGGGATCAACCTCCATACTTTTCATCTTTTTTCTCCCTTTAAAATCAAGGACTGGATGATGTAAAGAATTCCCATCAGAAAAAAGGATGTAGGGTTGATTGGATTTTTTATCCTTCCAGAGGTAACACAAAATTTTATCTCTATACAAAAAACAGGGTGATCCATATTTCACACACTCCGTAATCAATTCATCATGCTTCCGAATAATTGACCTTAAGGTCAACCAGCACGACTGTAAGGGTTCATCTTGTTTTAAGTATATATTGATGTTCTCTTCCATGGCTACAGGAAATCGTAATCCATCTCAACCTTGGCAATTCTCGTTTTAAACGTGGCAAACCAAGCTGATTTCCCCTTCTCTTTGGCAAGTGAATGCAAGGGGTTATTTTTCCATTTGCGAATAGATTCCAAATCCTTCCAATAAGATACGCTAATTCCCACCTCTTCTCGGCATGCTTCAACGCCTAAAAAACCATCAGCATCTTTTACGGCTTCTTCAATGGCTTCATTCATTTCTTTGTAATTCTCTACTACCTCAGTTCGAGTTGAAGTAAAGATTACCGCATAATAGGGCGGTTTGGGAGTTTCTGCTATCATCCTTGAAAAGATTTTTACCAAATCTACAAACAAAAAAGAGATCTTCTTTCGAAGATCTCTCATCAATTTAAGCGGCTACTAATTTTACTGAAGTACAAACTTAAAGTTAGCCGATTCGTCGTCGTTATCTAGCTGTAATATGTATAATCCTTTCGCTAATTCACCTACATCGATTTTGGTATGCATTTGATTTAATTTGAACACCTGAACTATTTTACCGGTAGACATCTCTATAAGCTTTCCTTGTAAAACTTCTCCGTCTAGCTGTACCATTTTCACATTTAAAACACCCGATGTTACAGGGTTAGGATAAACTGAAATTCCAAATTGCTCAAGGTCTTCCTCCACATTCAATAAAATATTTTGAGCTTCAACCGCACCTATATCTCTTGTTCCGTCATAAACTGCATTACCATGTTGATCTACAAACATATCCGAAGGTGCACCTGCATTGTATGCTGGACTCCCTACAGCCAAACTATGACTTAAAGTTACCCCTCCATTAAAAGCCAATGGAGAGATAACTGGGTTTACAGGGAGAGTGACCGTTCCTGTGATATCCCCCATTGCAGTTGCAAGGGTACTTACCTCAAGAACACCGATTAAGTTGTATCCATCACTGGTGATAGGTGATGTAGAAGTATATAAATCTGCACTAGAACCTGCGTTAAGTGCAACAATTGTATTTTTTAATGAAGGAACCGTAAGGCTGTTATTTGCCACACCACCTCCTTCGTTACTTGCTGAATTATAAACGATAGTCGAAGCATTAATGTTCAATTCTGAATCTGAGTAAATTCCACCACCGTGATTCATAGATGAATTTCCTGATATTGTTGAAGTCATAACCGTTGCGCTACCAGACTTAATATGTATAGCACCGCCATTTCCTAAGGCTCCATTTGAAACGTTATTTATCAAAGTAGATGCATTAATAATAACATCTCCTCCGTTGACGAATATTCCTCCACCACCAAAGCTTTCTCCATCACCATTGGCTTGGTTTCCATCAATATTTACTTCAGTTAAGGTCATGGTAGAACCCGTCTGATTCCACAAGGCTCCTCCTTCTCTTCCAGCAACATTATTCTCGAAAGATCCACCGTTTATAGTAATGTCTGCCATACCAGTAATATGAATAGCACCACCATTACCCGGCGCAGGGGTACCTGCAGTTCCATCTACATCATTATCAATAAAATCACATGCTGTAATATCCAAGGTTCCATTTACCAATTCAATGGCTCCTCCAGCTCTATTCGCCGCATTGGCAAAAAAGTTTGAGTTTAGTATACTTACATCACCATCTAAACTCAAAATAGCTCCTCCAGAGGCAGAAGTTCCCGTTGCCATATTACTTTCTATATCTAAAGCAACAAGATCCAATATACCAGATACGTTAAAAATGGCAGCTCCTCCATCGTCAGCAGCGGCTCCGAGGGCTACATTGTTCATGATTTCTGTGTTGTTCACCGTCATGGTTCCTGACCCATTCCAGAGTCCTCCTCCTTCTAAACCAGCTGAATTCCCATTAACAGTTCCTCCAATAATCGATACATTACCTGCACCCGTGATGTGTAATCCACCTCCGTTTCCAGGGGCTGACAAAGCAGAGTTATTGTCTAAGTTTACATTTGAAAGCATCAAAGTACTTCCTCCTGAATTATCTTCAATTCCCCCTCCAGCTCGCATTGCTGAATTTAAGGTTATACTCGAATTACTGATGCTCAAATCAGACCCTACATCATTTAATATTCCACCACCAGAACCAGCAGCTCCATCGGCAGAGTTATTTGAAATAATTGCATTTATAATCGTGAGGTCACCTCCATTAAAATTATAGATTCCACCACCACCATTATCTGCGGCATCGCCAGAAGCTATATTTCCAGAAATGGTAGTTCCATCAATATCCATTGAACCTGAACCATTCCATAGCCCACCACCTTCAGAACCGGCAGTATTGCCATTTACCGTTCCTCCAGTAATTGCGATAACTCCAGCACCCGTCATGTGTAATCCACCACCGTTTCCGGGAGCAGATAGGGCCATATTATTATTTAAATTAACATTATTGAGTGTTACAAAAGAAGTTCCTCCTGTTGCATTTCCTTCAATACCACCTCCAGCTCTTGAAGCTGAATTAGCGGTAATGAAAGAGTTGTTTACTGTTAGTATAGCGCCTACATCATTCAATATTCCACCCCCAGAACCAGAAGCTCCATCGGCTGAATTATTTGTGATGACCGCATTCGAAACATTTAATGTTCCGTTATTGAGGTTGTAGATTCCTCCACCACCATTGTCTGCTAAATCTCCAGATGCCGTATTTCCAGAAATAGTAGTTCCATCAATATTCATAGTTCCCACACCATTCCAAAGACCTCCACCTTCAGAACCTGCTGTATTTCCATTTACGGTTCCTCCGGTAATATCTATTGTACCTGGACCGGTCATGTGTAATCCACCACCATTACCTGGAGCAGATAAGGCCATGTTATTGTTCAGATTGACGTTTGTTAGTATAATGTCATTGGAACCACCAGTGGCAACTCCTTCAATTCCTCCTCCTGCTCTTAACGCTGAGTTACCCGTAATGGAAGTATTGTCTACTGTTAAAGAAGCATTCACGTCATTTAAGATTCCTCCACCTGATCCCGAAGCACCATCAGCATTGTTATTAGCAATACTCGCATTCATGATCATAAGTGTTCCTCCAGAAAGGTTATAGATTCCTCCACCACCATTATCGGCAGCTGCTCCTGAAGCCGTATTACCAGAAATACTCGTACCATCTATGGTCATCGTTCCCGTTCCATTCCATAATCCACCACCTTCTAATCCAGCCGTGTTTCCATTCACTGTTCCTCCAGTAATATTAATCGTTCCGGGACCTGTCATGTGTAAACCACCTCCATTTCCTGGAGCTGATGAAGCCATATTATTGTTTAATGTAACCCCAGAGAGGGTAATTGAATTTGATCCTGCCGAAGCAACACCTTCAATTCCCCCTCCTGCTCTTAGCGCAGAGTTCCCTGTAATTACCGTATTTGTGATAGATAAAGTTGCATCCACATCATTTAATATCCCACCTCCAGAACCAGCGGCTCCATCAGCGTTATTATTAGTAATGATAGCATTGGAAATATTTAATGTTCCGTTATTGAGGTTGTATATACCTCCACCTCCGTTGTCTGCTGCATCTCCTGAAGCAGTATTTCCTGTAATGGTCGCACCATCTATGGTCATGGTTCCTGATCCATTCCAAAGTGCCCCACCTTCTGCGGCAGCCATGTTGTTGGCGTAGGTACCTCCTGTGATTACAGCCGTTCCTGCACCCGTAATATGCAATGCACCTCCATTACCTGGCACAGGCGTTGCCGGACTAACACCAGCATTGTTATTTGATAAGCTACACGCAGTTAAAGTAACCGTTGTACCAGCAACTGCCTCAATTGCTCCACCTGCTCGGTTCGCAATATTATTTGTGAAGGTTGAATTCACTGC
>NZ_JBVCPV010000112.1:0-9932 GCF_057456495.1 Lishizhenia sp.
AGTCCTCGTTTATTAACGACCAATGAAAATTACGAGAATAATTATTTTTCATTCTTCCCGTCCGCACACATCACGTATAAGTTAAAGAAGAAATTAGAGTTAACAGCCTCTTATTCGAGAAGAATAAATAGACCGAATTCAAGGAACTTAAATCCCTTCCCGAATTATTCAGATCCCTTGAATTTAAGAGTTGGAAACCCGGCTTTGAATCCAGAATACATTAATTCTTATGAAGTAGGTGTTTTACAAGATTGGAAGAAATTGAATTTTTCGTCAACTGCTTACTTTAGACATACTACAGATGTGATTCAACGTATTAAAGAATTTTACGATGATGGTACTAGTGCGGTTAAGTTTGTGAATTTAAGTGAGAAATACAATTACGGTATTGAAATGGTAGGGGTATACAGACCATTTAAAATTTGGAAAAATATTATTTCTTTCAATGCCTACGGTACACAGTACAAAGACAATTCTGTTCAAAATGTTACTAATAATGCTGGTTTTAGCTGGAATGTGAAATTGAACTCTACTATAGATTTATTTAAAAACACAACTACTGTGCAGTTAACTACTTCTTACGTAGCGAAGCGTATTACAGCTCAAGGATACATTCAACCAAAAAGAGGTATAGATATTTCTGTAAATCGCAGATTTTTTGACAAGAAATTAACCCTTGGTTTACAATTACAAGATGTCTTTAATAATAAAGGTTTTGTGATTTGGATAGACCAACCAGATGTTCAACAATATTCAGAGTATAAGTGGCAAAGTAGAAGATTGCGTTTCAATATTTCTTACAAGTTTGGTAAGCTTGAAATGTCAAGAGGAAAAGACATGCCTACTGGAGGTGGTGAAGGTTTCGACTTTTAACAAAACCAAACGAATATGAATTAGATCTCAACACCCGCGTTTTAAATGCGGGTGTGTCGTATTTATTCGAATCATCTTTTTATTTTTGCTGGAAATTATTTAGAGAGTATGGCAACAAAAATAGGAGTCCTAAGAGAGGGAAAGGTACCACCAGATAAGCGAGTGGCCTTAACACCAAAGAAATGTGTTGAAGTAATGGAGCGTTTTAAAGACGTAGAAGTTGTAGTTCAACCCAGTTCTATTAGGGCTTTTAAAGATGAAGACTATACAGCTCTAGGAGTGAAACTTCAAGAAGATCTTTCAGATTGTGATGTGATTTTTGGTGTGAAAGAGGTAAACAAAGAAGATTTGATACCTAACAAACACTTCTTTTTCTTTTCACACACCTACAAGAAGCAGCCTTACAATAGAGCCTTGTTAAATGCAATCTTAGATAAAAAGATTCAGTTAACAGACTATGAGGTACTCACAGACGAAAACAACATGCGTTTGATTGGTTTTGGTAGATATGCTGGAATTGTGGGAGCGTATAATGGTTTTAGGACCTTTGGTTTAAAACATAAGCTTTACGATTTAAAACCGGCGAATCAATGCTTTGATAGAGCAGAGATGGAAGGTGAGTTAGCAAAAGTAAACTTACCGAACAATATGAAAATCGTTCTTACGGGTTACGGTAGAGTTGGATACGGAGCGAGAGAAATCATGGCTTTGTTACCGATTAAAGAAGTAAGCTCAGAAGAGTTTTTAAATAATGAATTTACAGAACCTGTATTCACACAGTTAAATGTAGATGAGTACAACGCAAAGGCTGATGGTTCTGAGTTTGATAAGCATGCTTTCTACAAAGATGGTAGTGGACACGTAAGTACTTTCCCAAGATACTTGGCACATGCTCACATGTACATTGCTTGTCATTACTATCACGTAAGCGCGCCTTTCTTATTTACGAGAGAGGATATGAAGAATGAAGATGTAGTTACAAGTGTAGTTGCTGATATTTCTTGTGATATTGACGGTCCTGTAGCTTCAACAATACGTCCATCTACAATTGCAGATCCTATTTATGGCTACAATCCTGAAACGGAGCAAGAGGTAGACTTCATGGATGAGGATGCTGTAGCGGTTATGGCTGTAGATAACTTGCCATGTGAATTGCCAAGAGATGCTTCAGAAGACTTCGGGAAAGAATTAATGAAGGCTATTTTACCTGCTCTATTAGAAGAAGACCCAACTGATATTATTGGTAGAGGTTCCGAAACTACGAAAGAGGGCAAGTTAACAGAGAAATTCGCTTACTTAGAAGCTTACGTAAAAGGCGAAGAGTAAGATTTTAAATATTTAGAGAAGTCCTCAGCTTTGCTTGGGGACTTTTTTTATGCGCAAATTTTCGGTTTTTAACTTGACCAATAAAGGAGGAAACTTATCTTTACTCTTATGCAAAAACTGATTACCGAAATTCCTTTGATTTGGGGTGCCTTGTGGATAGCGTTGAGTTTTCTACTGAGTTTATGGTACTACAGAAAAAAAGATTGGTTGTCAGATCTATCCAGAGGTTTAGTAATCCTTATGCTATCACTTCGTTTTTTAGCATTATCTCTTTTGGGGATACTGGTTTTGGGCATCATGTATGCCTCAGAAGAAGAAAGGGTAGAGCATCCCATTTTAATCAATATTGTAGATGATTCTCAGTCGATGTTGAATTACAAGGATAGTTCGACGGTAAAGGAGAGTATCAATGCGTATCAAGCAACAATTACAGAGAAATTTGGCCATGATTACGAAATTTTAAATTTCTACGGAAGTCGCTTACAAGAGGAGCAAGCTTATGCTTTTGAAAATCAAAAGAGTGATTTAAGCGCCTATTTTGAAGGGGTATACGAAAAGTATTATCAGCGAAACATAGGTGGGATAATTTTCTATTCTGATGGTAATTTCAATGCTGGAATTAATCCAATATACAGTGCTGAAAAAATAAAACTTACGCCTGTATTCACGGTAGGTGTAGGAGATACAATAGAGAAAACAGATCAACTCATTCGCGAGGTATTGGCCAATGACATTGCTTTCCTGAACAATCAATTTCAGGTTTCAGTCAATGTTGAAGCACGCAAATTGAAAGGAAAAAGAGTAGCCTTGAACATCTATAAAGGTGAAAAGCGTATAGGGCAAGAGTTTATCAGTTATGAGAAAGACGGTTTAACGAGTCAGAAGGTAGATTTCACGCTTAATGCAGATCAAATTGGATACCAACACTACAGGGTGGAATTAACCCGTGTAGAGGAGGAGTATAACCTTAAAAATAACTTCTATGATTTTTATGTAGAGGTAATGGATGGAAGAAATAAGGTGCTGTTGACCAGTAATGCACCGCATCCAGATTTGGGAGCTATTAAAAATGCATTATCCGATAATGATAACCTCAGTGTAGATGCGAAAGTAATTGATAAGGTTGAGGGAGCATTGAACAACTATGACCTTATTGTTCTACACGATCCAGGAACCTTGTCTTCTGAGAAATTGACAGAGATAATGGCCACGAATAAACCTGTGCTATTCATATTAGGAACGCAAAGTGGTGATGAGGTAATCAATGATTTACCTATAGGACTTAAAACTCGTCTGGGAAATCAATTGGATGATGTTCAGGGAGCGGTAAATAAGTCTTTCTCTAGTTTTGTGATAGATGATGAGTTAGCTCAAACCTTGGCTCAATTTCCCCCCTTACAAGTTAAATATGGAAATATGCTTCCTGCCAACAATACTGATGTTGCTATATATCAAAGTTTGGGGAATGTAGCCACTAAGAAACCTTTGTTGTTCTTTAATGAAAGTAACGGGGTAAAATATGGGACGATAGCAGGTGAAGGAATTTGGAGGTGGAAAATTGCTGATTTTGCTAGAAATAATTCTACCAAGCATTTCAATAGTTTGATGGATAAGATTACCCAATATTTAGTATTGAAAAAGGATGCCTCTAATTTAAGAGTGAAGTTAGCCCGATCGAATTCCACATTAGAAGATGTTCGAATTCAAGCAGAATTTTATAATGACAATTTAGAACGGGTTACTGCAGCAGATATTCAATTTGTACTCAAGAAAGGGGAGGAAGAGAATGTATATGACTTCGCGAAAACAGCAGAAGCATATCATTTGAATTTAGGTAAACTACCTGCCGGACAATATACCTGGAAGGCACAGGCAACATTCAATGGTAAAAGCTTTGAAAAACAAGGGGAATTAGTAGTGAATGCAGTAATCAAAGAAGATTTAGATACGAAAGCAAACCACTTGCTGTTGCAACAAATTGCGGCAAATTCTCAAGGGAAATTCTTCACGCTAGGTCAACAAGAAGCTTTAGTAAATGAACTGAGTAAAAGAGGGGATATCACACCAATTACCTATACGCGTTCAACGTATAAAGATTTGATAGATTTCATAGGACTATTTGTTCTTGTGGTTGCTTTACTAACAGTAGAATGGTTCTTGAGAAGATATAACGGCGCATATTAGGCATAAAAAAAAGGACCATCAAATTGAGGTCCTTATATCTCCTATGGATTTTTGCTTATCTACACCAAGAAACGCGAACCTTCTTATTTTTCATTTTTTGATTATCCACTTTTTCTTTCACTTTATTGGCGTGTGAGCTCAATACACTCACATAAGTAAAATTGTCTTTAAGTGTGATTTTACCCAATTCTTTATTAGTTATTTCTCCTGTTTTACAGAAAAAACCAACAACATCCATTTTTCTAATTTTATTCTTTTTACCCAGGGGCAAGTATAGGGTAGAGTACGGAGCAAAAATTTCTGCTTCTTGTGCTTCTTCTTTCAACTCCTCAATACCTTGTAGGAAATCAGGGATACCTTTACTCTCATCTAGCAAGTAGTATACATCTCCCGATTTGTTCATCCTTCCTGTTCTACCATTTCTGTGCGTGTCTGCATTGTTCTTCAGACTATCATTCTGAATGGGTAGTTGGTAGTGAATTACCTCCTCGATATCGTCTATATCTATACCACGTGCACCTAAATCTGTACAAATCATAATTGTGGTGCTACCGTGTTCAAATTTTATCAACTCTCTTTCGCGCTCACGTTGATCCATTCCTCCGTGGAACAAACTACATGGGAATTCTAGAAGGTGAAAATATTTGTAAACCATTTCAGCACGTTCCCTGTGTGTAGTGAAGATGATTTTCTTCTTTTCGGGATGGAGTAGGGCAATGTTTCTCAAGGCTTCTAATTTGTCCTCGTGTTCATACATTACCAAATGCTTGTAAATTTTAGGTTTATTTCCTTCTGTATAATCTTTAGTTTCAAAGGTGTATTGATTGATGAAACTTGGAATTTCTTCAATTTGAGTTGCTGAGTTTAATATGATTTTCTTCCAGTGATCTTGGTAACTCACTATTTGCCCCAATTCATTGTGGAAGCCAATTTCGAGCATTTTGTCGTATTCGTCCAAGATAAGCATGTCGAATTCAACATCCTGTAAAGCTCCTCGATCCATGTGGTCCAAAAGTCTACCAGGTGTAGCAATTACCAAATTTACTCCCTCAGCAAGTTGGTTTTCCTCACGTTTAAATTCATTTCCACCGTAAATAGCAAGGGAACTGTATTCAACCCTACTTTGCTTGATTACATCATTGATTTGTATCGCTAACTCCCTGGTTGGTGTTAGCACTAAAATCTTTGCATTCGGATGTTTTTGAAGGTGTAAAAGCGCTCTGATAACAAAGGCAATCGTTTTACCTGAACCCGTAGGAGAGATGACGATTTGATAGTTGGAAGTACTCTTCCATGCATCTTCTTGAAGCGCTGTATATTGTTGAATGGAAAACCTTTGTAAAAGTTCTTTTTTTAAATTCATGAAAATAGTTTGCGCCAAAAACGCGGACTACTTTGTACAAGTGTACACAAAAGCCGGAGGCAGATTTAACGCCGTAAACTTGATGTGCATTTCTTTGAAGTAGTGTGTAATATCGTTTTTAGCCTGTAATGAATATTGAAATTGTATGTATTTACCTTTTTTCTTCAGGTTTTTATAACTCGTGCTTAGAATAGATTTCGTTAATTCATCAGAGAAATTGGCCAAGGGTAAAGATGAGATTACCACATCGGCGTATTCCACACCGTGAGCATTTAAATGTTGTGCTAAATTTTCTGCACTGTCGTGAATGAGTATTACACGAGGATCATTGAGTTGGTTCTTTAAATTATTGTAAAAATCGTCGTTGAGTTCAAATACAAAAAGCTTTGCATCCTCATTTAAATTCTCTAATAATCTGCGGGTAAAAACTCCAGTTCCAGGTCCTAATTCTACAATGGCAGAACAATTTTGAAAATCAATTCCTTCAAGCATTTTTTTGGCGAGGAAACGTGAGCTTGGACTCACAGCACCAACCATTTTTTTTTCTTTTAAATACTGCTTCAGGAAATTGGGTTTCTTCTTCAAAATTTTAAATGTCTTTGTAAGCTAATTTACCATTATTGATGATAGCTACAACATTTCCATTTAATTTTTTATTCAAAAATGGCGAATTTTGTGATTTTGATAAATTCGTATCAGCATTCAGCGTAGTTTCCCCACTAGTGCTGTATACCGTAAGATCAGCATACGCATCTTTTTCAATAGAATTTACATTTAATCCTAAAATTTCACGTGCTCCTTTGCTCAATTTTTCAACTACTAAATCAATTTTTTCTGGGGCAGTTGTATTTAAGGATGCAAATAAAGTTTGAAGGGTGATAGCACCGTACGAAGCATTGTCGAATTCAACATCTTTCTCTTCTTTGTCGTGTGGTCTATGATCCGCAACAATGGCATCAATAGTTCCTTCTTCTAAACCTATCCAAAGTGCTTCTCTATCACTTTCTCTTCGGTAAGGAGGTCTCACTTTATGGTTAGAATCAAATCCAAGAACGGCAGTTTCATTAAAGATTAAATGATTTGCGTGTACGTCAGCAGTAACATTCAAGCCTTTTGCTTTCGCCTCTTTAATTAACTCCACACTTTCTGCACAGGATACTCCCGTTACGTGTAATCTTCCTTCTGTATATTCTAATAAACGTAAGTCTCTTCTTAACTGAATAGTTTCAGAAATCGTAGGATTTGCCTTTAAACCTGTTTTAGTTGAAGCTTCACCTTCATTCACCATTCCTTCTCCTGATAAACTTGGATCTTTAGGGAAAGCCATAACCGTTGCACCAAAGTTTTTAGTGTACAATAAGGCTCTGTACATAATTCCAGAATTCACAGATAACAGATCATCAGAGAATACACGTACACCGTTTTGGTACATGTCGTACATTTCTGATAAGTTTTCTCCTTTATGGTTTTCTGTAATTGTTCCTAAAGGATGAAGAGAAACTACATTCCCGTTGGCTTTTGCTTTTACATATTCTACTTGACTCTTACCTGAAATTGAAGGAGTAGTAGAAGGCAGTAAACCTAAGTGGGTATATCCACCGGCAGCTGCAGTTTGTAATCCTGTAAAAATATCGTCTTTATGTTCCTCTCCTGGATCGCAGAAGGTACTTTTCATATCTACCCAACCTTGAGAAACACATAAGTTTTCTCCAGCAATACTCAAAGCTTCATCATCTGTAATGCTTTTCTCAATGTTAACCACACGATCATTTTCTATTAAAAGATCTACTACTTGATTGTGAAAAGATGATGCTTGATCTTTTACTGTAACGGCTTTGAGTAATATTTTCATTTTTCCTCTTTTTATATAAGGGTGAAACAAGGTTTAAACGACGAATTATTTGAAGATTTTCGTACGAATAACGATCATTTCTAAGATTAAAAAAACTAGCGACAAAAATAATAGAATTCGCCAGTATGTTTGCGGTTTTTCTAAATCTAATTGTGCGATTTCTTCTGCGTTAACGATGCTACTCGTATTCACTTTAGTTGCGCCTTTTGCTTTGAGCTGAATTTCAATTTGTTCTAGGTTTGCAATTTCTAAATTAGATTCCAAACGGTTGTAATTAAGGGCCAATCTTCCCAATTCCTTTTCTTGTTGAATGCTGTATATACCATCACTTAGGGTTTGTTGTACGGCCCTGTTATCCAAACTCAATTCAACAAAGTTATTGTCGCGTATAGCTGGAGGAATGAAGTCAATTTCATTTTTAAGTAAATGTATAGCCGTTTCATTTTGGTTTTCCAATCGCATTCTGTAAACAGAACTTTCACCAAGTGTACTAAACATAGGGTTACTACGCTGCGACAATTCACCCATTCTCAACAAAAAAGTAGAAAATAAACTGTGAGAAATAAGTTTACTGTATTCCTTTTGAAGGGGCGCAGCGAAGAGATATACTTTGTTGGCACCTCTGCTTCTAACAAAGTAAGGTGTGTTGTTTTGGAAACCGAGTAGGTCAATGGCGTTGAAGGCTGTATTTGAAATCAATGGGTAATATTGAAAAACTTCTGGCAGTGAAATGTTGTTTGGTTTTTGTTGGAAAACTCCATCGAAAAAGTTGTCTCCTAGATTGATGCTTGTTACTGCTAAATCATTCTCTTTCAAGGGACCCAAATTTGGCATTTTAAGGGTGGAAAGCAATTGGTTATATTGTTGCGTATTTATGTTTGTTCCAGGTATAATACAAAGAGATCCACCTTGTTTGACATAATCAGTTAATAATGCGATTTGACCAGTACTAATGGTGTTGAGACCATTGAAAACCACTAAGTCTGCTGCTAGAACATCTTCACGTTGCATTTGATTTTCTAATACAGATCTGTACTTGTAATAATCATCGGTGTCATAAACCCACGCTGGGTTTTCTAAAGAGTTACTTGTGTTTACAATTAAAACTTGATTTTCATTTCTCACCGTGTAGGCGAAATAAAATCTATCATCGAAATATACCTGTTGATCATTTACTTCAACGTAACCAGATTTTTCTCCAGCCGCATTGTCTGTATAATTAAAGATTTTAGTTGTGCTTTCCTTTGCGTTTACATCTACAAGCATATTTCTGGAATACTCACCAATTACCAGTTTTAGCTCTACATTTTTAAGGTCAGTTTCTCCCTTATTGTTGATGCGTACATTGAGCTCATTGTTGCGGTTTATTTTTCTCAATGGACTACTAAACCAAACAGAGTCTATATAAATATTCTCTTTGTTCTGTGCTTGTAATTGAATGAGTTGATATGCTGTTGAACTATCTGGACTTACGTTTTGTAAAGTGCTTTGATTTTCTTGGAAGTCAGAAAGTACAATGAGTTGATTGTGGCCTTCCGCATTTTTCTGTTGAATAATTTCGCCATGTAAACTAATAACGTCTTCTAAAACTTTGCGTTCAGGGATGAGGCGAATATTATCTACCTTATCAAGTGCATCTTGTTTATTAATAACTCGACGTTCAATGCCACTTAAACTATTGGTTAGTATAAGGAATTCTGTATTGGGTTTAGATTCGCTTATAATGGATTTTGCCGATTCTTTTGCTTCACTGAGTAACTCACCTTGCATACCCATAGCCTGCATAGAAAAGGAATTGTCTATATAAATTCCTTGAACGGAGGATTTGTTATTGACCACATTTTCTTGAAGGGGGATATAAGGTTGAGCAAAGGCCAATACCAAACAGATAAAAGCCAAGCATCTTAGTAAAAGAATGATGAAATGCTTGAGTTTTTGCGTACTTCTGGTTTTTTCTTCTACATTTTTAAGGAAACGCAAACTTGAAAAATACAAGGTTTTATAGCGTCTAAAATTGAATAAATGTATGATGATAGGTAGGGCTAAAACGCCTAGTGCATAAAGAAAAGCCGGGTTCGCAAATTTCATGTTACCAAAGATAATTTTTTTGACGAATTACAGCTGTCATACTTCGATAAACTACTCTGCTTAAAACTTATCAAAAGCACCTAGTCCAAACAGGGCGTAGTCATATTTTACAGGATCCGTTTTATCGAATTTTCTCAAATTGGTCATGAGCTCTTCCAGTGCGGTCCAGTCGTTTTGTTTTCTTTTTAATAAACCTAGTTTTCGGGCAACATTCCCGGTGTGAACATCAAGTGGAAGCATGAGTTC
>NZ_JBVCPV010000113.1:0-9701 GCF_057456495.1 Lishizhenia sp.
TGCTTCTGGAGGTACAGAGGCAAATATTCAAGCAATATGGGTCTACAGAAATTACTTTCAAAAAGAGTTTTACGCGAAAAAAGAAGAAATTGTAATTGTATGCAGTGAAGACAGTCATTACTCCATGGATAAGGCTTCTAACCTATTGGGTATAGACATACAAAAACTTCCTGTTCACGCTGAATCTAGAACCATAGATATATCTGAAGCTGATAAAATATTCCAAAAGTTAGAACGAGAAGGAAAGAAATACATCATAACAGTTTGTAATATGATGACCACCATGTATGGCTCTTTGGATGACATTAACGCCATAACATAATTACTAGCGCGTTTCAATTTTAAATATAAGATACACGTTGATGGGGCTTATGGAGGTTTTTATTATCCCTTTACAGATAAAAACAACGCCCTTAATTTTGCCAATCCCGAAGTGAGCTCAGTTACTTTAGATGCGCACAAAATGGCACAATCACCTTATGGAACAGGTATCTTTCTAATTCGTAAAGGACTAATTTCTTACGTGAATACTGCAGAGGCAAGTTATGTAGAAGGTGAAGATTTTACTTTAATCGGAAGTAGATCTGGTGCCAATGCAGTTGCAGTTTGGATGATTCTAAACAACTACGGTCCTTTTGGCTGGCAAGAGAAAGTATTTATACTACAAAAGAGAACAGCCTGGTTTACAGAACGCTTAGAAGAATTAGGTGTAGAATACTACAGAAATCCCAATTCTAATATTATTACCATGAAAGCGAAATACATTTCAGAACAAATTGCACATAAATTCGGATTGGTTCCTGATAACCATAATAACCCGAATTGGTACAAGGTCGTAATCATGGATCATGTCACCATAGAAAAGCTCCTTCCATTAATTAAAGATTTATCTCAGAAGTAATTTCGATTGCTCCCATTCTTCCAGCTTTAAGAAACAGCCCCTTAAGGAAACGTTTTTAAGGGGGGAGCTATGTTGAGTTCTTTCTTTCCAATGGGTATTGAATCTATATCACCTTTTCATCTTCATACGCGGAAGTCTAGTTTACTGCTCCTTTACAAGCCCTCCCATCTCCCATAAATAGAATCTATGGTAGTATCATTTCTTATGATAACACCTACGATCTATTCCCTACTAATTTTAGAAAAGACAAAAATAATTTAGGATTAACTTGATGCTTCAACACACATTTTTTCCTAACTTTTAAATGAAAAACTAACATAAACTTATTCTAAAATGGAAAATTCAAATGGTGAGGGTAAATGCCCCTTTACGGGAGCAACCGGAAATGCTACTTCGCACAACGCTGCTTCAAACGGTACTAAAAATAAAGATTGGTGGCCCAACCAATTGAAACTCGATATATTAAGACAACACAATTCTAATTCAAATCCTTTAGGTGATGATTTTGATTACGCAGCGGCTTTTCAAAGTTTAGACTATAAGGCTTTAAAAAAGGATTTAGCCGATTTAATGACGGACTCACAAGATTGGTGGCCTGCCGATTTTGGTCATTACGGACCTTTATTTATACGAATGGCTTGGCACAGCGCAGGTACGTATCGTGTTGGTGACGGACGTGGTGGTGCAGGAGCTGGTCAGCAGCGATTTGCACCATTAAACTCTTGGCCCGACAATGCCAATCTAGACAAAGCAAGAAGATTACTATGGCCTATTAAACAAAAATATGGACAGAAAATATCTTGGGCAGACTTAATGATATTAGCAGGAAATGTTGCCCTAGAAACCATGGGCTTTAAAACATTTGGTTTTGCTGGCGGACGTGAAGATGTCTGGGAGCCCGAGGAAGATGTGAATTGGGGACATGAAACCACTTGGTTGGAAGATGATAAAAGGTACAAAGGAGATAGAGATTTAGATAATCCATTGGCAGCAGTACAAATGGGGTTAATATACGTAAACCCTGAGGGTCCAGGAGGAAACCCAGATCCAATAGCCGCAGCGAAAGATATTCGCGAGACCTTTAAACGCATGGCGATGGACGATGAAGAAACTGTTGCTTTGATTGCGGGTGGTCACACTTTTGGAAAAACACACGGAGCAGGAGATGTAGACCTCGTTGGTCCTGAACCAGAAGCCGCACCTATGGAAGCGCAAGGTTTAGGATGGATTTCTAAACACGGTTCAGGAAAAGGAGAAGATGCCATTACTGGAGGCCCGGAAGTAACATGGACACAAACACCTACGCAATGGAGTAATTATTTCTTCGAAAACCTGTTTGGTTACGAATGGGAATTAACGCAGAGTCCAGCAGGAGCTAAACAATGGCAGGCAAAAAATGCCAAGGCTGATATTCCGAACGCTTTTGATGCTTCGAAAAAACAGATCCCAACTATGTTAACTACGGATTTGTCACTCAGGTTTGATCCCGCTTACGAAAAAATATCGCGCAGATTTTACGAGAACCCTGATGAATTTGCAGATGCATTTGCGCGAGCTTGGTTCAAGTTAACACACAGAGACATGGGACCCTTAGCCCTTTATTTAGGTCCAGAAGTACCCGCTGAAGAATTGATTTGGCAGGATCCACTTCCAGCGGCACCGGAGAGCATAATTAATGACCAAGATATTTCAAGTCTAAAATCAATATTGTTGGCATCCGGACTTAGCATAAGTGAAATGGTTGCTACAGCGTGGGCCTCTGCCTCAACTTTTAGAGGTTCAGACAAAAGAGGTGGTGCTAATGGTGCAAGAATTCGTCTGGCTCCACAAAAATACTGGGCGGCTAACAACCCTGCTCAATTGGCTAAAGTATTGGACAAATTGGAAGGGATACAAAATGATTTCAATGCTAAAGGAGGTAACAAAGTCTCTATGGCAGATTTGATAGTACTTGCCGGATGCGTAGGAGTTGAAAAAGCTGCTAAGGATGCCGGACACAATGTAAAAGTTCCTTTTACCCCTGGAAGAGTTGATGCTTCTCAGGAACAAACTGAGGTAGAAAGCTTCTCTTATTTAGAACCCAAAGCGGATGGGTTTAGAAATTATCTAAAAAATAAATTTCAGGTTGCTACAGAAGAACTCCTTATCGATAAGGCACAATTGCTTACACTTACCCCACCTGAACTTACTGTTCTTGTTGGAGGAATGCGTGTATTAAATACAAACTTTGACAATTCTAACGTGGGAGTTTTCACAGATAGACCCGGTCTACTAACCAATGACTTCTTTGTCAACCTACTTGACATGAATACAATATGGAAAGCCAAATCTGAACACAAAGAATTTTACGAAGGTAGAGATAGAGCTACCGGTGAATTAAAATGGACAGGATCGAGAGCTGATTTAGTTTTTGGATCGCAATCGGAACTAAGAGCCTTGGCAGAAGTTTATGCCAGCGCAGACGGTAAAGAGAAATTTGTACATGATTTTGTTTCAGCTTGGGATAAGGTTATGAATTTAGACCGCTTTGATTTAAAATAATATATCATATCACTACTTTGAATTATGAGAGGCAGGAATAATCCTGCCTCTTTTTATAGATTATAATTTTTTGGTTAAGTTCGGGACGATTTTTTATTACTTTTCACGAAACTATAATACCTGTTCTTCATGTTTAATGCTAGAATTCTATATATTCTGTTCTTTTTACTTTTAAACCTAAATGTTTTCGCTGGAGAATTATCGAGCAAGGAAGGTCTTCAAAATCTTGAATTAGAGTTGAATTCAATTCAGAAAAAGGAGAGAAACAACTATGTCTTAGAATTTGCAAAAAAACACGGTGAAGATTTCTTTAAGAATAAAAAAGAATACATCGATTTTTTATCTAGCCTTGAAAATGTAATTTTGGTACACAGTGAAAATTATCCACAAGTCACCTATTATCTCGGAAAAGAACTACAAACCAACAATGAGTTTCAATTAGCATATCCTTACATCTACAAAACTGCATTGTACGTAGGAGATAACCCTACAAAATTTGGTGTGCCTTGTGATTTTTTCGAAATCATGGGAATTTCATATTTCTTCTTTGGGAGATATTCGGAATCTGAGTCTACTTTTCAAAAAGGACTTTCTTGCGGGGGAGTTTCTGAACAAACGAAAATCAATATTTACAATACACTCGGTTTGATTTACAAAAGTTTAAATCAAAAAGAAAGGGCCATAGAACACTACCAGAAAGCTATGCGTATTGCACAAAAAACCAAAAATGACGCTTGGTATGGTGTATTATCTGGTAATATTGGAAACATACTTTTTCAGCAAGGAGAATTAGATAAGGCATACGAATATATCGAACTTGATTACACCTCTAGTATCAAACACACGCAGTTAGGAAGTGCTATGAATGCCTTAAGCTTTCTCGCTAGAATACAAGTAATAAAAGGAAATTTTGAGAAGGCCAATGAGTTTTTATCTATCCATGATTCCTTGCAAGAATTTCATCATGGTAAAAATGTATTTTTAGAATATTATCAAACAAAAACCAAGCTTTACGAGGCTACAGGCGAATACAAAAAAGCATTTGATAGTTATAAACTTCTTAGAGAATATAACGACTCCATAATAAAGTCCAAGGACTTGTTAACCATAAAGAATACAGAGTTTCAAATTAATTTCGAGAAAAAACAATCGGAAATACAGTTATTGCATGAAACGCAAAAAACGGATAGAATTAGAATAAATAGTCTTTGGATACTCATTTCAATTACTATTGTTGCCTCAGGAGTAACAATCTGGCAAATCACGAAAAGAAGAAGAAAAGAAAAGGAGTTGATGCAATTGAAGAATCAACAAATGGAAGAAGACCTTAACCGTTTAGAATCAGAGATGAGTCAAGTCTTAAACAACCTCATCTTAAAGAACGAAAAAATTAACGAGTTGAACGAGGAAATCAATAGCGTTCAATCTCAAAGTGAGAAAAAGGAAGAAATGAAAGCGCTAACAGACAAGCTTCAATCGTTCACTTTTTTAACCGATGAAGACTGGTTAGAGTTTAAACGTCTTTTTGAAAAGCGTCACAGAGGTTTCTTCGACTATTTTCAAGAAAACTACCCTAGTGTTACCAACGCAGAAATTCGATTAGCGGCATTAATTAAACTTAAATTAGAGAAATTAGAGATGTCAAAGGCACTCGGTATAAGTCCCGAATCTGTAAGTAAAACAAATTTAAGACTGAGAAAAAAACTCGAAATTAAAGATCAAAAAGAGCTTCAATCCTTTATTTTATCTATATAAAGAAGGACTTGGGAAGACTTTGTCTTTCGTTTGTCCACCCTCTAATTCAGTGTTTTACAAATAAAAAGATGAGTTTTAGTAGCAAATCATACAACTCATGCAAACTAAAACACTATTCAAAAAAAGTAAAACCACTTTTCTCAAATCGGTCTTAATTGTTGTATCGAGTTTAGTAGTTACACACTCTCACTCACAAGTTGATATACAAATTGGAACTGGAACAGCAATTTCAGATGTTCTTCCTATCAATACTTGTTCAGGATATACCTATTCACAACAAATTTATACTGCTTCAGAAATGAACGCGGGTAGTATTCGTGGTCCATATGAAATAAGCAAAATACGCTTCATGTTAGATGCACAATCATCCTATGGTAGTGATAACTGGAAAGTATTTATTGGCCATACCTCAAAATCTAGCTTTAGCAGTAATTCAGATTGGGAGACAGGAGCTAACCTAACGGAATGTTTTGGAGATACACAGGACGAAAAAGCACTTGAAAACTTAAATATTTTCCTTAATCCAACAAGCGGAAACTTTACCATTGAATGGGGAGATTATGCAGAAGCATCTGTTTCTATTTACACTTTAACAGAAGCGCAAGTTTTAGAATCGTAAACCTTCAATGGTTCAATGACACTAAATGCTGATACTTGGGAAAAAGGGGTCTGCCTTCTTCGCAAAGAACGTCAGGGTCTAGTAACGACAACTAAATTAATCATAGGATAGTTGTTTTTAGTTACCACGTAATAAGCAGAGGCTGGAGAGCCTCTGTTTTTTATTTTCAGTCTTTACATTTCATTAATTAATCAGGCAAATACCACACTTTCTATCCAAGTGCTTAGGAACAATTCTTATCCTTTCATTTCTAGTTTATTACACTAAACATTCTTCTCCAAAGCATATTGTTCTTACGAGTTAATCGCTTAGCGACTTAAAATCTTTCTTCCATTTCACATATTTTTATTTTAACTTGTAGAGTAAACTTTAGCCCATGCAAATTAAAAACAAGGTATTTGTAGTGACAGGCGCCGGAAGCGGCATGGGAAGAGAACTGACCTTACTTTTGGTTAAGAAAGGGGCTAAAGTTGGGATGGTTGATCTCAATACAAAGGGGATGGAGGAAACTGCAAATCTTGCAGGTACTGGTACCACTACCCTTCATTCCATGAATATATCTGATAGAACGGTTGTTGAACAATTACCTGAGCTCATTGAGCGTGAATTGGGAGCAGTAGATGCCCTTATAAACAATGCAGGAATCATTCAGCCTTTTAACGATGTTAAAGACTTGAATTACGAAACAATTGAGCGCATCATGAATGTAAACTTTTATGGAATGCTTTACATGACGAAGTCTTTTTTACCCAAATTATTAGACAGACCAGAAGCTTCAATTTGTAATATATCCAGTATGGGAGGTTTTATACCTTTTCCTGGTCAGACCATTTATGGTGCTTCCAAAGCTGCAGTAAAACTCTTTACTGAGGGATTATATGCAGAACTCAAAGACACGCCTGTTCACTGTACTGTGATACACCCCGGGGCCATCAATACAAATATAATGGAGAATTCTGGAGTAGAGTCCTCAACAAATAATGAGGAACAAAAGGAAGCCATGGAAAAAATGGCACTCCCTGCTGATAAGGCCGCACAAATCATTGTGAAGGCAATCGAACAAAATAAATTTAGAGCTACCGTAGGAAAGGATGCGAGGTTCTTAGATCTATTTTACAGAATTAGTCCGAAAAGGGCTGTTGACTTTATCATGAAGAAAATGGGAAACATGAATTATTAGCTCCTAAAAACTCGCGTTAATTCAGAAGAGTTTCCGACAAATATCAAAACTTATCTACTCCATCTATCACCCAACGACCAAGTATAAAAAGTACTTACTGCCGAGGAGATAATTTAATTTTTCCATAAATCAAAACAGAATTTTTAGTAAATTCGATAGCGGTGTAAATTACAATTTAGAAGTACAAAAGATGGATATTAAAAGTTTAAAAAATACAGATATTGAAGTTATAATAGAATGTTTCTTAAAAGCTTTTAGCAATCATTTTGTTGACTTCCCTGATGATCCAGCATATTTTAAAAAAAGATGGGCATTGAACAAAGTTGACTTCTCTTTATCTTTTGGAATGTTTTGTAAAGACGAACTCGTAGGTTTTATTTTGAACTCTATAGACACCAGAGATGGAAAAAAAATTGCCTACAACGCAGGGACAGGGGTAATACCCAAACAACGCGGAAAAAAAATCACAAAAAGATTATATGAACATGCTCTTCCTCTATTAAAGAAGGAAGGTGTTGAACAATGTTTACTAGAAGTAATCACCCTCAACGAGGTAGCTATACACTCTTACGAAAACATAGGTTTTACCAAGAACAAAATGTATAGATGTTTTTCTGGAGAAATAAAAACCTGCAGCGAAGACCCTATTGAGTTAAAGCAGCACAGCATGGAAGATATCTCGCTGGACCAACTGAAAAATCAAAACGATTACTCTTGGGACTATCAATGGGAAACAATCAAGGCGAGTGAGGATTTATATTATAGTGTTAATTATGAGGGCAAAGATGAATCGTATTTTATCTACAACCCTGCCAGTAAACAAATTGTTCAATTTGAAGTATGGGATAACACTCCTGAAGTTTGGGCAAGACTTTTTCAAGGTATTAAAGAAGTAAACCCACGTATAGGCATCAACAATGTGGATGAGAAATTAACGGATAAAATAGAGGCACTTCGAAAAACAGGACTCAAAAATGCAATCAACCAATATGAAATGAGCTTAAGCTTTTAAGTTAAATTATATATCCTAGCATTTTTCAAACAGGGATAGTACTGGTAGCGCCTGCGGTAGTTTTAGTTTGCTTATTTAAGCTACACAAAGCGACTCTAGAAGCTTAGTGGGGCTTTTACTAAAGCAGTAAAACTACAAAGGACTAAAAGGGAAAGCCCGGTACTTTTTATTTTAAAAAGTAGTTTGCACCCAACACTAATTTTTCAGAATACATCTACCTTTTATGAAGGATACAAGTCAATTTCATGGTAGTATTTCTATATTTGAGCATTGATCCGCAGAGAAGATTTATGAAGCGCATACTTTTGATTTTTATTTTAGTAGTAACTGCACACCTTGCTGGAGCTCAGAACAAACTGCTGGCACCTAAAATTGACAGTATAACCTTGGGCTATAGAAGTGGCGGTTATGCGCTCGATTCAGTTGATGTAGTTTATGGGAACCAGGAAAATCTAAGACCTTCGGGCTTTGTACTTCCCGAACTGAGTTTCAACCAATTTTTGCAACAAAAAGATGCGCTAGGAGCAAACATTGCGGGGTTTAATTATCTGCAACGACAAGCCAATACCCCCATATTAATTTCTCCCCTTCCCTATATCGGTTTTCAATATTCTTTCGCTGGTTCTTTGACACAAAACTTGGATGTTCAGTATAGTCAGGCACTGAATAAGAAAACCTTACTCAACCTCAACTACAACAAAAAAAGTAGCGACGGATTTTTACGCTCATCCAAATATGCAGTGAATGATGTAAATGCTGTAATCTTGCACAAAGGACAGTATTACAGCACAAAATTAGATGCAAAATATAGCGCCTACACTTGGAGTGAAAATGGTGGGATTAAGGAAGGTTCTGATACATTGCTTAAGGATTACGTTATCGGAATTATCCCTGTGAGAAAAACATCTGCTGAAACAACCGTAAAAAAGGCTGATATTTCCTGGGAAAACTACCTTAACTTGAGTAATGATAGTTCACTAAAAACAGGTTTCTTTCAGCAAACCCGTTATGAAGTCATCAATCGAGTATTTACAGATAATGCACCCCTAAAATTAGCTGACACCTTTTATATTGATTCAACGCGTACGCGCGATCAATACCAAACAGCCTCTATTAAAAATGGAGCAGGTTACTTTTTTAGCTCGAAGTATTTCGAAATAAATGCAAGTGTTAACCACCGTTATTGGATGAATCAGAACTTGGATAGATACTTTGACACTACTGAAATATTTTTAGCCTCTAACCTTTATGCGGGGTTTGAAAAGTTCAATCTTTACAATAAATTCTATTTTAACTTGGTTGGAGCTACCGGCGAATTAAAGAATTATACACGTGTAAATCTATCGCTTCCTTTCTTTGACATTAATGCCCATCTAGACTTCAACAATTTATATCCAACACCCTATCAACGCAGACATTACGCGAACAATTTCCAATGGGACATCAATCAACTTTCTGCTCAGCAAATCATTACAATTGGTGGAAATTTAAAACTTAAAGGAAAATTAAACGCTGGAGCTGGTGTATCATCTACAACAATTAACAACGGCCTATATTTCATTGAAAATAAGTGGAGGCAGGATACGCTAAATACGGTAAGTTCATTGAATCTAAAGGCACACGTTGACTATAAAATTTGGAAAATTAATTTGACACATAAAGTAGATCTCAACATTAATTCTGCCAACTTCAA
>NZ_JBVCPV010000114.1:0-9612 GCF_057456495.1 Lishizhenia sp.
GGAAACCACCACTGTTGTTTGGCAATCCGTTTGCGTCTAATGTTGCGTAAGAAATAAGTCTGTCTGTAATTTGGAAATTAGCTCCAATCACATTGTCACCTGTATAGTCATCTGCAACACCCGACTCAACAGTGTAAACTAATTCATACTCACCTTGAGCATAAGTTGGTTCGTTAAATACTGGTAAAGAAACAAAAACTGAATCTTCAGCATTTAATGAAAATGCAGATGATGTTTCGTCGTAAAGCGTAGTTCCGTTTAAGGTAACTGTTGCATTCAATGTAATATTTGCTTGATCGTTAGAACCAAAGTTGTATACGTATGCTCCTACTTGCACATCAAATTCCGTATCATTTTGTGCTAATAATTGCGGAGTAGCGTAATGTTGTGCTCTTACTACATTACCTGCTTTCAATCCTAAATCATTTGGATAGTATCCTGTTTTGTTCCCGATGAAAACATCTACAGGACCATTTTCCATTTCACTTACAATTGCAGCTCCATCAAGATCTCCAATCATTACAACTGGAATTGTAACCGTTGGTCCATCATTACCAGCTCCCATTCCAACTGGTCCACCGGCCTGATTGTTTATAATAACTACGGCAATTGCACCTGCTTGCTCAGCATTCAATGCTTTTGTTCCAAACTCACACGCTCCACGGTAAAGGATGGCAATTTTTCCAGAAACATTAGAAACTGTTTGCATACAGTTCAATGAGTCTGCAGTTGATGCATCTTTAGCAAAAGCTAATGTACCTAAGACAGCGTTTGTTGGGTCCGTTAAATCTGGAGTGTTTGTCCAAGTAGATGTTGGCGCATAAGTCATATCCTTACTTCCTCCTATGGAAGCGGGACTTTCAACTGAAAAGATTACCTGTCCAAATGACAAAGAGGTAATCAAAACACTACACATTAATAGTAATTTTTTCTTCATAACTTTATTGATATTGTTTTAGCATTCTAAAACTAATAAAACAAATTATGCGCGCCTTAAAAAAACCTAAATTTTTCGTTACGAATTTCTAAACGGTAATTTTAAGACAGAATACGTAAATATTTATCCTTTATTTGTGTAGGATTTAGAAATTTCTTGGAAGTATTATGGATCTCAATGGGTGAATAGTTTTCTATAGAAAGCATTACTTTTCGAAGAGCATTTACGAGCTCATCCACTTGTTTAGGTGTTACTTGAATTCCCAAAGTAGGGTCTTGAACATCGGTTAAACCGCCACATTTACTATATACACAAGGTAAACCGGTTAACCACGCTTCGGCCAACACTATAGAAAAAGTTTCGAAATTACTGAATTGTATAAGGCAATGACTTTGCCCCATAAGCTCTGCCACTTTTGCAGCGTCTATATAGCTATACAATTTGGTAAGATCACTTAAGCCGTATTCGTTTAATTTAGCCTTCACTTGTTCAGTATTTGCCTCCACAACCAAGTTAAATTGAAACCCTAAACCCTCCTCTTTCAATTGTGCAAGCGCTTGGAGGATGCCACTGAAATTCTTGGTTGCTTCATCTACCGTAGAAACATGTACAAATGTAAACTTGGACAATTTCTCCGATTGAGGTTGAAAAAGATCTAGATCAATATAATTCGGTAAGGTATCAAATTCATTGATGAGTTGGTTTTGCTGCAAGGCTTCACCAAGTGTTTTAGAAACTGTAAATACTTTTTGGGCTTCTTTAAAAATGTTCTGATGTAACTTCTTCACAAAGAGGGAACTCTTCTCGTAAAGTTTTGTCGCCGATAAATACCCTGACCAATGTTCGGTAATGATATAGGGAAGTTTATATTTTCTTTTTAAATGCAGTGCAAATAAGCCGGCAGGGAATGCAACGTTTACATGTGCTAAATCATAGTTTCTTTCCCCTTTAGCATAAGCAATTTTCAGTGCTTTGATGTACCGTTTCAAATTAATAAAACTTTTCAGCAGCGGAAGACTTGAACTTCTGTAGTAAACTTTGGTAATCTTTACTCCTTCGATACTAGATTCCTCCACCTCAAACTTCGTTTTATTTTCTTTAGAGGATCTAGCAAAGCAAAGGTGCACATCTGCGAAACGCTGAATATAGGTAGCATGTTTTAAAATAAAATTCCCTTCAAGAGGTTTCTCTCGATTCGGAAACCAACTGCATAAAAATAAGATATGCTTACGGGGATTTTTCAAAGGCTAAATTAAATCAAACAAAGAGTTTACTCCGGCAGTGCGTTCTACTGTGTACCCTTCAGCAAATTCAGCGCCGATTGGTCTTCCAAATTCGCGCATACGTCCTTTTAAAAACTCCACGAACTCTCTTCCAGAAATAGGTGTTTTTGGTCCTTCCGTACCCGCTTTATAAAACTGTGTCTCATAGGCAAAGATGGATGCAAACTTTTCTTCAACAAATGGGGTAACATCAACCACAAAGTCAGGATGAATATGTCTATCTTGTATGTAATGGTAAACAGCTTTTGGTCGCCATTTTTCTTGTGACACACCTTCAAACTCAGTTTCAATTTTCAACAATCCTGCTAGAAAGCAAGCATCGGAAATGAACTTAGCTCCTTTTCCATGGTCTGGGTGTCTATCGCTCACAGCATTGGCCAAAACGATTTCTGGTTGAAATCTTCTTATCTGTTCTACCAGCAAAAGTAAATTCTCTTTGGTGTGTTCAAAAAAACCATCGGCTAGACGCAAATTATGACGTGCCTCCAACCCCAATATTTCACCAGCCTTTGCTGCTTCTTGATATCTTGTTTCTACGGTACCACGTGAGCCTAATTCACCCTCCGTGAGATCTACTATTGCTATTTTCTTTCCTGCTGCTTTCTCTTTTAATAAGGTTCCTGCACAAGACAGTTCTACATCATCTGGATGTGCTCCAATAGCTAGTATATCTACTTTACTCATCTGTTATTTTTGTTTCTTAAACATGTAGTAACGGATTCCACTTAATAAAGAAAACGCTAAAAAGATGTATACTGTTGTGTATACCCATTCTGGAGTTTCTGCTACTCCATCTCCTTGTGCGTAAGAGTGTAACCCGGTTAATTTAAAGTTTACTCCAAAGAAGGTAAAGATTATAGATCCATACCCCCATAAACTTACAAGGTTAAAGATAAATTTATCTTTTAAACCAGGGATGTACCTCAAGTGTAAAATGATGGCATACGTCAACACAGAAACAAGGGCCCAAGTTTCTTTCGGGTCCCACCCCCAGTAACGTCCCCAAGACTCATTGGCCCAAACACCTCCTAAGAAAGTTCCTATGGTTAGCATGAACAAGCCTACAGTCATCGTCATCTCAGAAACATAAGTAATCTCGTTGATGTTCATGTTTAAACGCTTTCCATTTTTTTGAGTACGCGCTAAGTATAAAGCCATGTTTACCAATCCTAAAATTGCCGATAAGCCCAAGAAACCATAAGAGGCAGTAATTATGGCCACGTGAATCATTAACCAGTATGATTTCAATACCGGCTGCATGTTTCCGATTTCGGGATCTAACAAATTCAATTCAGTTACAAATAAAAGTAAAGCAGACAAAATGATAGACGCTCCTAAAATAACAGGGTTCTTTTTAATAAAGATGAAACCTGCCATTACTAAAATCCAAGCAATGTAAATGATAGCTTCATATCCATTCGTCCAAGGCACCTCTCCTGTAATGTATGATCTAAAAAACAACCCTACTAGGTGATATAAAAATACAATAGCTCCTAAAATAATGAAGGGTAAAGAAATTCTCTTAAAGAGTTTTTCTGAACGTTGTGTTGGAACAGTTAACGTACGGATAAAGAAAATAATCAATAACAACAGACCGATTACCAAGTATGCATTTTGTGTATTCTTAAAGATATTCATGTTATTGTACATGATTTCTATCTTTACTTCAGACTCTGATGGCGTATCTACACTAGTACCTTCCGCTCTTTGGTATTTCTTTAAGGCTGCCAAAGTTTCTAAGGCTTGGTTTTGATTTTCTTCGCTATCATTAGAACGAATAGTTAAGGATAAATAATCCATCAACAAACTCATCCCTTCTTCATCTTTCTTTTCCCAATCTAAATGAGGAATCATCCAAGTTGCCATTACATCTCCTTTGACAGGTACTACCTTCAGGTATTTGAAGGAATAGTTGGTGAAGTTGAAGAGGTAATTGAATCGCTCACCTAGTCTTATAATTTCTTTATCAAATTCGTTTTTACGAGAGTCTGGTTTGTTGTGCGCCGTATTATATGCTTCCAACCATTTGAAATTCCCTATTGCACCTTCTTGCGATAACTCCTTTAAAGAAGCGTATTTTTCGGTATGGATTGAATCTCTAATTTTTGAGGATACATAAACAACAGGTCTATCCACCCATTTTGGTCCCGCCATTAACCAACTCATTGCTACTTGTACGGCATTATGTCCTTCAAAAGTTTGTGCTCTGTGTATTTTACGGAGCATTTTGTCTGCCAAAGTATGGAAGGGAACATTTCTACCTTGAAGGTCTTGCACCAATAAAGAAGACAATTCTTCCGCATGTTGCTCACTGATGTATTCAAAATTGAAATCGGCAGGTACTTCTTGTTGCGTTGTAGCAGCAGGAGCATGGTTATGTCCTTCGTGTGAAGCGTGATCGTGCCCCGTATGATCATGTCCAGCGTGGTCGTGCCCATCGTGATCACTGTGATCATGCCCTTGATGTGCATCTTCACTTAACTCTACCTTTTCATTATCTCCATTGGTAGAATGCGTTTCAATTTTTGCATCTTGGCCAAATGCCAATGTTGAAAAGAAAAGAGCTACAACAACAGACATTAACTGACTACGTTTCTCTCTTGATTTTTGTATCATTTTATTCAACTCTCTAAACCTACTTATAGGTGCTATTAAAGAAAGTACCATTCCTATACTCATTAACAAGTATCCTAAATAGGTGATATTTGTTCCCCACCAGTCGTGATTCACACTCAATATCGTACCTGTTTCGTCTGGAAAATAGTTCGATTGGAAAAAACGGAAACCGCCGTAATCCATTACATTATTCATGAAAATTCGTTGATCTTTATGTACTCCTTTAACGCTATCTATTACGCTCACCTCACTGGCATATGAACTCGCCATATCAGAACCTGCATATCTATCCAATTGGAAATCTCTACATTTAATATAGAAAGGCAATTCAACGGGTACAGGTCCATAACCTGCCATATAATTTAAACCATTAAATTGAAACGGAATTTCTTTTATTGCTGATCCATTTTGATAAGGCAATCTTTTCAATTCTGACTTTCCATCTTGTTCTATTTTGATGGTCAGATAATTCGTTCCTGCATCTTTTTTATTCGATCTAACTTCCGTATAAGCCGAGTTTCTGTGCTTGGCTTTAAACATAATTTGCTCGCCAGTAAATTGGTATAAATATCTTGGAGCAAATTCAACTGCAGAATCCGAAGGCACATTCAATATAGCGTTTGAGTCGACATTACCTGTTTGTCTATCTTCTACGCTTAACATAGCCATATTCACGCGATTGAACGATTTTAACGACTGTGCCATCAACGTGTTCCCTTCGAAAAATAATTTTACATCTGGAACAAAACCTTCTGTATGATCTTCATAAGCAAGAATTTCTGTACCAATAAGCATACTTTCTCCTTCGTTTAAAAACTTGGATTGTCCGCGCACTACAAACTCCAAAACGGTTCCTGTAGTGGTATCATTACTGATTAATTCATTCACTAAATTCTCTTCGTAATCTACGTAAGACACATTGATAGGGGCGTAATTTCCAAATTGAATTTCTTGCTCAAAAGGATTGTCATAGGCTTCAGATAAAAATCGAGCTTCTCTGTATTGAACACCCGATGTTCCATCATCTATCTTAACTTGAACATTAGGAGTAGCTGTGAAAATAATATTGGTAGACTCTCCTTCTGCAATAGGCATCATTCCTTCATAACCAAAGAAACGCGTTACCCCAGAACCGATTATAATGATAATAAAAGAAAGGTGGAAAGTGAACATGGCTACCTTTTCTGCCTTGTACATTTTGTAACGAAATATATTCGCGATAAGTGCAAAACAAAGGTAAGTCAGTAAAATCTCGAACCACGTAGCATTGAAAACTGCAATTTTTGATGCTGGTGTTCCATAACTTGATTCAATAAATGTGGCATAACCTATTGCCACGGCAAAGGCTACTAATCCGAGCGTCATCGCTCCCATAGAAAATATACCTCTTATTACTTTTTCCATCCTCCTTAATTATGTGTCATTTCCGCGCCAAAAATACTGAAAGCAGTTGGGTAAGTCGTAGAAATTGCAGATTTTTTTAGGTAGTTCTCCCCTACACTACTACTTTTGACTCCACATCGACAGAAATGGAGAAAATTGCAATTATAGGGAGCGGAAATGTAGCTTGGCACTTGTGCAAGGGATTGCGCGCCGAAGGGATTGAAATCAGTGGAATTTATTCTCGTACTTACACGCACGCAGAAGAATTTGCCCAAAGCTTTGACATCAAAGCTTACCAAGATTTAGCAGCGCTTAACGAAAGTAACGTCGACCTTGTTTTAGTGGCCGTAAATGACGACCAAACTCCTGGGGTTATCGAGAAGATCGCACCTCATCACAAGGTTGCCTATACGAGTGGAAGTGTAAATCTTAAAGACATTAACCATCCACAAGTTGGTGTTTTCTACCCTCTACAAAGTTTTACAAAAGGTAAAAAAGTAAATCTTTTTGAAGTCCCATTTTTCATCGAAGCTAAAAACATGGATCTGGGCGAAGAACTCTTTGACTTAGCATGGAAACTTAGTAGAAAGGTAGAGTATGCAGACAGCAATACAAGAAGCGAACTTCACCTTGCAGCAGTTTTTGCTAATAACTTCACCAATCACATGTACAGTTTGGCAAAAGAATTATTGGAAGATAGTAAAGGTAATTTCGAACACTTACTTCCGCTCATTTTTAACGCCGTCGATAAACTAAAGAAAAACACTCCCGAAGAAATTCAAACAGGTCCTGCGCGCAGGAATGATCAAAACATCATTGATCAACATTTGAGTAAACTTAGTGGGGATAAGAAAGATATCTATCAAATAATAAGCAGTTCTATACAAAAAAAATATCATGAGAAGTTATAAAGAAAATTTACCTAACATCACTACTTTAATTTTTGATGTTGATGGTGTTTTAACCAATGGAGATGTAATTCTCTTTCAGGATGAAGTAGTGAGAACACTAAACTCTCGTGACGCCTTCGCAATACAGTATGCTATAAAAATGGGAATGCGCGTTTTAATTATTACAGGTGGAAATTCTGAAGCTGTTAAAAAGCGTCTTCTGAACCTTGGAGCCACTGAAGTTTGCTTAAAAAGCTCGAATAAATTAAGTGTTTACGAAGACTTGAAAGCAAAATATAACTTTGAAGATAGTGAAGTAATGTATATGGGTGATGATTTACCAGATCATGCAGTAATGCAGAAAGTAGGTGTATCTGCTTGCCCCCAAGATGCAGCTGTTGAAATTAAAGCGATTGCAGATTACCAAAGTCCGTTTAACGGAGGTAGACACGCTGTGCGCGACATTATTGAGCAAACATTAAGAGTACAAGATAAATGGTTTAAAGAGGATGTTGTTCACTGGTAACCCTGGTGAATAGCTCATTTTTTATTCGTATAATTGTTCACTATGGACATTAAAACAACCACCAAAACAGCCATTAAAAACGTGCTCAAGGTACTTCACTTAGACCTTACTCAGAACCTGAAGTACGATAGATATACAGAACAGATTATTAATCAATACATCCACAAGAAATCTGTTTGTATAGATGTTGGTGCACACAAAGGAGAAATTCTTGATTTAATTATTAATAATGCGCCCGAGCAAAGTCACTTTGCTTTTGAACCCATTCCATCCTTTTACACAAAGCTTGAAGAAAAATACGGTTCTAAATACAAGATATACCCTTATGCCCTTTCCAATGAAGAGGGAAGCTCTTCTTTTCAGTTTGTAAAAAATGCCCCAGCATATAGTGGGTTAAAACAACGTGATTACAAAGTCAAAAATCCGGAAATTGAAAAAATCCAAGTTCAATTAAAAAAACTGGATGACATTATTCCTACTGACACTAAAATTGATTTAATTAAGATTGATGTAGAGGGAGCGGAATTCAACGTTTTGAAAGGAGCTGAAGCCACAATTAAAAAATCTAAACCTCTCATTATTTTTGAATGTGGATTGGGTGCGAGTGAGTTTTACAATACATTTCCTGAGGAATTGTACGTATTTATTCAACAGAATTTAGAAATGAATATTTCTACTTTAGAAAGATTCATAAAAAAAGACAATTCATTACGAGAAGAAGAGTTTTGTTCTCATTTTAAAGAAGGAAGTGAATACTACTTTATTATTCACTCCTAAAAGGTACAAAACAGCTAGTACATCTTTATTAATTTAACCACCTTGCTAAATTCTTGATTGGAAAGGTTTAAATAGTAAACTCCAGGTAACACATCCTGAGTATCCAACTCATTTATTTCATGAACTGATTCTACTTTCTTGACAAGTATGCCGGAAGCGTTGTACAATTCAATTTTATCAATGCTTTCTATCCCATCAAGCCTAATTGTAAGTTTATCTTGAAAAGGGTTTGGGTAAACTTCTAAATCTTCTTTTACCCCATTATTTTCTAACGATAATGAAGCTCCAATAATATTAACAACATCCGGACTCTGTATTGGAACAGACTCCCCATTCGGTCCTACCTTCACTAGAAACAAACTAGCCTTATTATCACTATAATATTCTTGATGCCCAATTACAGCAAAACCACCATCATTTGTTGCGATGATGCTCTGTGTTTTATCAACCCCTGAATTACTAAAGCTAGTAAATGATGACAAAAAGTTATAGCTCGGAGAAAACGCATAGATTTCGGAATCTTCCTCACCATCTGGGTACGTAGGAATATGCGGTGAAAAAGCCGCCTGTTTATTTATATACAATTGCGTTGAATCATACGACGGAGCAAAACAATTTGACGCTTCATACCCTATCCAATTTTCTTGACCGACATAAGCAAAGTTACCAAGAGTGTTAATTGTACCATAGATCATATTTGAACTATCCTTCACTCCTTCATAATTCGCCCCACTGAAATTCACAGAGTTTGGAAAAATATTAATATCGTTAACAATAGAATTACCCGCTATTTCGAGGGTATCAGAACTGATCAAAGCCCCCGTTACATCATCTAGAAAATAGACACATCCCTTGTGTTTGGCAGAGTCTTCTATATAATGACTTCCAACCACGTAAATCATACCATTTGCTATTTCAAAATCTCGAGGAGAATCATCGTACACTCCCCCAAATAAATTCTCCCATTCCAAGGTTCCTGTTTTATCATAACGTTGCATCCACCAATCTTCTCCTCCCGAACCAAAACTCTTGGTACTTAGCAATACAACTACCCCAGAATCTGAAGCTGCTTTTACCGTCACGATTCTATCCCAATCGTTTCCTCCAATTAAAGTATCCCATACTACATTACCTGCAAAATCCAAACGGGCCAAATACCCATCAAAACCACCTAGGCTATTTGTACTTGAATACCCCCCA
>NZ_JBVCPV010000115.1:0-9568 GCF_057456495.1 Lishizhenia sp.
AACCTTGTTTATACATCGAGTATGGATACAAAAGGTAAGTTGGGACAATCACAAATTGATTTATCTCGCGTAGATGCCGGAATGTACATTGTGAAATTAGGATCTTCAACAGGAGTTTATACAAAAGAAGTAGTGGTGAAATAAGACTTACTTTCTAAATAAATTAAAAAAGGGGAATTGCAATGCAATTCCCCTTTTTTTGATTTTATTACAAGTTCTAGAGGTTATTTTTTTCCCAAGCATGGAAATTTAATTCATGAAAAAGCACGTATTTAACTCTTGTTTTTTCAAGTCTTTGCTAGTTGTTAATTTGTTCTATTTAGGAATGATTATTGCTTATAGAGGGGAACACTTAAATCAAAATCATGAGAAAAATTTACATTATTCTTTCCAGTTGTATTTGTCTATCAGCCTTTGGACAAGTTCAGCATCAAGCCAATCAAATACAACCACAAGTAGGAGATAATTTTACAATGACATCCGTGGAGTTTAAAGTTCAAGATACCAGCGGTCAAAATTTACTCTGGGATTACTCTAATTTGTCACAATTAAATCCCTCTATTTCTTATAGCTACCTACAGGGAGATACGAGTTTAAGCAATAATAATTTAAAGGTAGAATTCCCCAACTCCTTTCATCGAATTTATATCACCGACAGTACCATAGAAAAATTTTATTCGATATCTAACATAGAAGAAAGGCATTATTCAAATCCTGAAACCACTCTTTTTTACCCCATGGCTTATGGAGATACAATGGAGGATGATTTTACCTATGTAGCTCAACAAGGTATGATCAATATTTCTACCGTTGGTAGTTCAAAATTCATTGTTGATGGAGAGGGAACACTCATGCTCCCTCATGCCACCTATGATAATGTACTCAGAATAAAAATAGAGGTTCATAAAACCCTCAATGTAATGGGAGATTTCTATGAATCCGAAGAGGTAATGTATTTATTTTATGCGCCTTTTATTCATGACTACTTACTGAAATTTACACAATCGAGTATAGATACTTTTTATGTAGAAGCAGGAAGAATGTTAATAGACAATTATGCGGGAATTGAAAAGGAGAATGACCATTTAATGAGAATTATTCCTAATCCTTTTGATGATCGAATCGAAGTGAGCAACTGGGGTAAAGAGGTCCAAAGTATATCTCTTTACACCATGCAGGGCTCTAGGGTCTATACAAACGATTTACCAGCGTTTAATCAAAAGTTCATCGTGAATACTGATGATTTTCAAAAAGGGAGCTACCTACTTTGTTTGTTCAATAAAAGGGGAGAGCTCATTGAAAGAAAACGACTGATTAAAATTTGATTGGATAAAGGGGCTGCGATGATACAGTCCTTTTTTATTTCAAGTTAATTCCTTCTGTTCTAAATGAAATACCTTGTTGTCCTGAGGTAGATATCATCACTGATTCAAAATGGGGTAAATTTTCAGGTGTATACCATTCAAAAATGAAATTACCTCCGGTACCCCCTAATTGTTCTTTTTCATTTATTACTATTTCCAAGGTTTCAAGCGGACCCATACCTACAGGATAATCAAAATAGGTGTGAACCGGATTTCCTTTGGTGTCGTGATAAATTGCTTTGGTAATGAACAAACTATCATTTAAATTAAGATTACGCATACTCACCGTGGCAGTTAAGTCGTGTGTCCTATGCTCGGTTTGAGAATAGATACTTGAATAAACAGAGAGATGTGTTGTACCATGCAGTAAAGTACTGTCCATTTTATTCAAGTGGACCCTCTTTTTCTCGAAATGAATAGATTTAGGCTCCTTGTTTTTCTGGGGCGCTTCACAAGATAAAGTAGCAACAGAAAAAAGTAAGAGTGATAGATGAAATTTCGTAACCATGGTGTTTTGAACTTTTTCTAAAGTTAGAGATTAATCCATTAATTTGTTTCTAATTGTAAGGGTTTTGGAAAAATATTAGCTTTGTTGCACAATTAACGTATACAGTCCATTCCACGCGTGAATTTTAAAATACATCCTCGTATATAGATCATTATCATCTCTTTCAAGAGATTTTAATTCAACAATAACTACAAAAAGCACACATGTACATGTGTGCTTTTGTTAAATAAAACTAAAATGGATTTAGGTTAGTTAGGAAAGGAGGATATTTTAATGCTAAGCTTGAACAAAACCTACACCAACTGTATGGTTGGTCGTGTTGTCAATCAGTATAAATGAGCCATTAGTGCGGTGATCCTTATAAGGGTCACAGTAAATTTCCTTATTCAATTTTAGTTTAATAAGCGTGATGTCGTTCATTTCAACGCTTTTAACTTCTTGTTCCGTACCGCTGAAATCTGTTTTTATTTTGCTCTCAATTTCACTCACCATGGCCAGAACCTTGTTCACACCATGTTGTAATGTGTATTTGTTGCGAATCTCCATGGTTTTATTGTCCATCCAACAAACGATAGCTTCTACCTCTTTTGTTAATTGAGGTACTTCTTCTGCTTTTACAAGCATATCTCCTCTACTTAAATTAATTTCATCTTCTAAAGTGATGGAGACGGAAGATCTACTTACAGCAGTTTGGTACTTTTCGTTGTAGAAATAGATATCCTTAATACTTGATTTTTGAAGAGAGGGTAGAGCAACAACTTCATCACCGGTCTGTAAATCTCCACCATAGACTTTTCCTGCGTAGGCTCTAAAATCATGGTATTCTTCAGTTTTTGGACGTATTACCATTTGTACAGGGAATCTTGGTTTTCCAGTATCGTAAACCTTTTCTTGTGTTAATGATTCTAAATGATCCAGAACAGTGAGACCTTGGTACCAAGGCATTTCTGTAGAATGGTGTACTACATTGTCACCGTGTAAAGCACTTACTGGTATGAAGCTGATATTCTGTCCTTCATATTCACCTTGATTGCTTAGTGTTCTAAAGTCGTTTTTAATCTTTTCAAATACCTCTTGAGAATATGCTACCAAATCCATTTTATTAATGGCGACCACTATATCTTTTATACGCAATAGGTTATTGATAAAGAAGTGTCTTTTGGTTTGTTCTGTTACACCTTTTCTTGCGTCTATGAGGATAATGGATGCTTGCGAAGTCGATGCACCTGTCACCATGTTACGAGTATATTCTACATGACCTGGAGTGTCCGCTATAATGTAACTCTTATGAGGTGTCGAGAAATAAATATGGGCCACATCTATGGTGATTCCTTGTTCACGTTCAGCAACTAGTCCATCGGTAGCTAAAGAGAAATCTAAATAATCATACCCTTTTTGTTGACTAGTTTTTTCTATGGCTTCCAGTTTATCCTGAGTCAGCGATTGCGTGTCGTACAATATCCTACCTATTAAGGTACTTTTTCCATCGTCTACGCTACCTGCAGTAGCTATTTTTAATACTTCCATGTTTCTGTTCTTGGGATTTTTTAGAAATATCCTTGTTGCTTTCTTTTTTCCATTGCAGCCTCAGAGCGCTTGTCGTCTATTCTGGCACCGCGTTCTGATAGGGTAGAGCGTCTTATTTCTTCGACCACTTCATCTATTCCTGTGGCCTTAGATAAAACGGCAGAAGTACAACTCATATCTCCAACAGTTCTAAACCTTACCATGCGTTCTTCGACCACTTCATCGTGGTCTCGATATACTTTGTCATCGTCATAAGACCAGATAAAACCATCCCTGAGAAACACCTTGCGTTTGTGGGCGAAATAAATGGATGGAATTTCTATTTTTTCATTTCTTATATAGGACCAAACATCTAATTCTGTCCAGTTGGAAATAGGGAAGACCCTAACGTTTTGTCCGAGTTCAATTTGACCATTTAAAAGATCAAATAACTCAGGACGTTGGTTCTTTTCATCCCACTGTCCAAAGTCATCTCTCACAGAAAATATACGCTCCTTGGCTCTGGCTTTCTCCTCATCTCTCCTGGCTCCTCCGATACAAGCATCAAACTTAAATTCCTCTATGGCATCCAGAAGGGTTGTTGTCTGCAATACATTACGGGATGCATACTTTCCTTGCTCTTCAATGACTTTTCCTTCATTTATAGCGTCCTGTACATTTCTAACGATGAGTTCTACGCCTAATTCTTTTACTAGAGCATCTCTAAATGCAATAGTTTCTGGAAAATTATGTCCGGTGTCGACGTGTAAAAGAGGAAAAGGGATTTTTCCGGGATAAAAAGCTTTTTGAGCCAGCCGTACAAGGGTTATAGAATCTTTACCACCCGAGAATAAAAGCACTGGTCGTTCAAATTGTGCGGCCACCTCCCGTAAGATGTAAATGGCCTCATTTTCTAATGGATTAATATTTTGAGTTGTTTTCATTTTCCTTATTTATGTATTCCGCACTCTCTATTACTTAATAGTTTTGTTGGATCATAGTAACGCTCCTCGTTAGGCAGGTCGTGTATTTCAAGGTAGTTGTTAAGTTCCTGGTCTGACCAATGGTAGAAGGGACTCACTTTAAGCACACCATCTGCCGATACACTTAGGATATCTAAAGTATCGCGCAATGCAGTTTGTCCTTTTCTCAAGTTCGTAAACCATACATCAGGTTGATGTTCTTCCATAGCTCTGCGGAAAGGTTCTAACTTTACTTGTTCACTGAATAAGCTGTGTTTAGGATCTTCTAAACCAGGAATACCGAGTACCACATTTCTGTGTGCAGCGCTTTGTCTGGGGACGTATAATTGAATGTTGAGCTTCAATTTTGAAATCAATTCTTCGGCGTGTAAATAAGTGTAAGATGTGTTATAACCTGTATCACACCAAATAACTTTTAGGTCATTTTCTACACGAGTACATGCATGAAGTATGGCAGCTTCGTAAGGTCTAAAGTTTGTTGTAATAACCGGTTTTTTGGCATTTTCTAGCGCCCAAGTCACGATTTCTTGGGGCGACTGGGTCCTTAGTTTCTGATTGATCTCTGTTATATTCATATTTATTTTCCCCATTTAATATTGTTCCATGCTCGTTCGTGAAAGAAGTACAAGAACATTTTAGTGACTAATTCTATTGCTCCTATGCTGAAGGCTATTGCCAATCGTCCTGTAAGTAAGAAGGAGATAAGGATGGTGTCAAATGTTCCAACCGTCCTCCAACTAATTGTTTTGGCTAAGCTTCGTTTAAGTTGATCTTTGGGTAAAGAAGCTTCATGATTGTTTACTTGCATGTTTTTTTCTGTATCCATTCTGTCGTTTCATTCATGTTAAAAATTGGGCAATAGTATGGCCGTACGTGAGTTTCTCACGTTTAGAATTTATACCTAATTTATCGTCTTATTAATCTAATTTTGAAGGGTAGAATTGATCTACATTAAGCGTGCGCGTTGATTAATGAGTGCAGCAATTCTTCCTAAAGAAATAAGTAGAATCCTAAAGCTTTTTATACATACCGTTGCCTTATATTTTTAGTTTTCTTCTTGAATTTCGGGGTAAATATAAATTGAAAAAAAAGAACTATCCAAATTTATCATTGTTAATTTTATATTCTGTACGCCTTTGTAAATAGTATATCCCATAAAGTTGGTAGGTTTTATAGGTGTTGTAGGTTTGTTTGAGTGTTGTGATTTTTTTTGAGTTTTTTTTAAAACAGAAATGAAATTGAAGTAAAGGGTAGTGTAGTGGAGTTGAAAATGAAATTAAATCAACAAAAAAAATCCCTCATTTTAAATGAAGGACTTCTGTTCAGTTTGAAAATTCTAAGTATTAAAAATTATATATCCTCTCGTTTCGATTTTGGAGTATACAAAATGATGATTTGAATGAGTATACCAGCAATGACTAAAAAGATGATTTCAATTTGAGTAAATAGCTCAATGGATTCCATGGCTTTATTACTCTTAAGCATCTGAAGCTTTCCTTCAGAAACTTGAAGTTTGGATAATTTATAAAGACTTTCATCTATCCCCGCAATTAATTCAACAAAGGCATCTTTTTCAGAAAGCTCTCCAGAGAAATAATCTAGTTCCATTTTGTCAAAACTTTCTAATTGAGTTTTTAAAACTTCGAAAATATCGGATTCTTTCTTCGTGAGTTTTGTTTGTTCATACTTTTCAATGAGTACATCTATTTTGTCACTTAAATTTGCATGATTGCGTTCGAATAAAAGGGTGTCTGCCGTAGCTAATGTGAGTTTCTTTTTTTGTACGAGGTGAGAGATATCAAAGATGATATCGCTGGCTACGATTCTGTCTTTATAAATGGTTGTAGTAGAATTTCGAAGTTTACTGAAATTGTCTCTATCGATTAAGTTGGTGGCCAATACAATTCCAAAAATTAGTACTATCCCTGAGACCCATTTTATTTTATTGAATACTTTCATGAGAATATTTTTTTGGTCAAAAACCGTTTATGGTGAATAACGAAGATATAAATTAAAACGATGATTTACCCATCCTTCGTGTTTTGTATCAAGAATAAATTAGGGGTGAAGAATGAGGTATCATTTTACAATATTTCCGGAAGCTTTTATTGAAAAAAAAGAAGTGCTTCATTCAAATATTAATAAAATTCTTTTCCCCACAACCTCAGTTTTTCTTTAGCTTGTAAGTGTTTTACTCCTCCTATTGCTTCTACCCATTGTGAAAGGTCCTTTAAAGTGTCATCAAAAGTAATTGCAGAAGTATAGCCTAACTCTCTTTTAATTTTTGAAAGATCTAAAACCATATTTTGAGTTAACCCTCTTACGAGTAAGGGAGTAAATCCACCAATTTTAAAAAAGGCCAAAACCTTCAAGAGTAGAATGCTAATTTCCTTTTCACTTATTTTTTGAGGATAAAGTGCTTTGATAAGTTTTCTTACATTTTCAATTAAAATGTATTCATCATCATCTGCAATATTGTAGGTGCGTATTCCGGTGAGAGATGAGGCCATACATAGTTCTATTGCCTTAGCCATATTATCGTAATGGGTCATGGAAACTTTAATGTCCATTTTCCCCGGTCTACTAAACTGATTGTTTTTGACCAACTTTAAAATTCTGGGGATAATTTGTGTGTCACCCACCCCGTAAAACGCACGAGGACGAAGTATAAAGCATTGCTCTTTTTGAAATTCATTTTCAATCACTTCTTCGGCCAAAAGTTTTGATTGACCATAAGAAGACAACAACTTATTGTTTTGGTTTCCCGCCATTTCTTCTTGTATCGGTAGTGAATCTGGTAAATAAACAGAGGAGGAAGAAATGTAGATGAATTTATCACAATTTTGTGCGGCTTTCAGTGTGTTTCTGGTTCCAACCACGTTCGGAGTGTAGAGTGACTTAAGAGGAGCCTTGTCGTCAGAGTATGCTGCTGAATGAATACAAATGTCGGCTTCCGGTAATTCATAGGGTGTACAAATATCAGCTTGAATATATTTTGCAAGTTTTAGCAATTCTTTGGGAGGGTTGTTGTCTCTTCCAGTTGCTATCACTTCATGCCCTTTAGCCACAAAATAGCGAACCATTGCTCCGCCAAAAGCTCCAGTGGCTCCAGTAATAATAATTCGCATACATTACATTTTAAGTTGAGTTTAACTCCTATTTATTTCGTTAAATTAGTGATTATGACAGACACTTCGAAAATTGGACAATCAAATTTGAACCAAATTGGTGGTAAAGCACAAGGATTGTTGAATTTACAGGCTTGTGGACTAACTCTTCCTCATTTTGTAATTATCGATTTCGATACAATTTCTTCATGGAATAATGATCGTACTGAATGTCAATCTTGGATAGATGAAAACTTCAATGCGTTGGACACAAACAAACTTTGGGCAGTGCGATCAAGTTCAGCCAATGAGGATTCGAAGGAACAGTCTTTTGCAGGGCAATTTAAAACTGTCCTAAACGTTGCATTCACAGATTTATCGGAGACCATTATGGAGGTGATTTCTTCTTATGCTGAAAGCAATGTATACGGTACGGAGACACCCCACTTTGGTGTCATTATTCAAGAAATGATTGATTCAGAATATTCTGGAGTTCTGTTTTCTAAACACCCTGTCGACTATACAAAGCATCATCCTTTGGTAAATTTAATTCCAGGTTTGGGAGATAAATTAGTGTCGGGAGAGCTTGAAGGAATGCAAGTGGAGCTGAAAGAAAATGAATTGGTTTATCATGACTTAAAGGAGTGCTATCATGGAGTTTCTGTAAAAGCAGGAAAAGAAACAAGGATTGAGAAATCAGTTGGAGACTTAAAAGATATTATTTCCAAGTTTAGTGATCTTTTCAAAGCTGGACTTTACAAATTAGAGCAATACTTAAAATGTCCTGTAGATGTAGAAATTGCCATAGCTGGAGATAACTTGTTTTGGTTGCAAGTTAGACCCATGGTAAATAGATCTTTGAAGGAGAATATCATTATCTGGGATAAAACGCAGGCAGAGGGAAACTATGGAGGAATAACACTTCCTTTAACGGTTTCACATGTTCAAAAAACCTACGGAAGTGTGTACGTAAAAGGTTCTGAAATGATAGGATACAGTCCTAGAATTTTAAACCAGAATAAAGCGGATATGCATCGAATTGTAGATAGTATTCATGGAAGATTATACTATAACCTGAACGCATGGCAGGGTAACTTGTATCAAATGCCTTTTGGAAAGAAATTGGTGCAGTTACTGCCCAAAATATGGAATATGGAAGCGGTCGATTTTAAGGCTCCTCCATTGCGACATAATTTTCTGGAAAGGGTGAATATATTTTTTCAATTATTGATCAAGTTAATACGATCTAAAAAGTACAATGCTTTATTTGATGACGCTTACGAGGCGGCGTTAAAGCAATATAACCCAAAAGACTTTCATCAACTAAGCTTGGAAAATCAGTTAACCATTTATCAATCTATGATGGATAAAATGGGGAAGAGTGCCTTTGCTGCTATCTCAAATGGTTTTTATACCATGATTAGCTTCTTCTTACTGAAGAGCGGTTTAAAGGGTTCTAAAATAATAACAGACCACCCTAATTTTATTAATGATGTTTTGCGTGCAGAAGGTGAAGTAACCTCTGTTCAGCTTCTTCATAGTTACGAAGAACTTGTAAATATTATCCTAGATGATGAGCAGCTGAAGGAGTTGTTTAAGACAAAGGAAGTATCCGATATTTGGAAAGAATTGACCCAAAAGTACCTGGAATTAGATGAAAAAATTAAAGAATATATTCGTTTGTATGGGGATAGAACCAAATCGAGTGAATTGAAAATGGAAACCACCACCTTTAAGCAAGATCCATTATTGTTTATTGAGCTGTTACAAGAATCCATCCGTATATCGGTGGTATCTACTGAGCAAAAGAGGAAGGAAAGCCCTACAGATTACAGATCTATATTAAAAGCATATTATCCAATAAATTTTCTTTGGAGGTTGTTTCTGGTAAATAGGGTGAAGGGATTAATTTTTAGGTTTAAATCCCGTGAAAATTTCAGGTATAAACGAACACGTATTTTCTCAATATTTAGAGATATGTTCTTGAGCATGGGAAATAATCTTGTTGAATTGGGGTATCTCAATACTCAAAAAGATATATTTTATCTTACAGTAGATGAGTTGTTTACTGAAAATTTAAGAGAGGGGTATAATAAGCTC
>NZ_JBVCPV010000116.1:0-9409 GCF_057456495.1 Lishizhenia sp.
CAAAGGAAAAGTTGTAGCCAATGGAACCTATATCTATAGGTTAGAATACGACCTTCCGGAACGTGAAGCGGTTCAAATTTATGGTCATATTAATGTATTAAGATAATACCGAATTTTTAGTAAACAGAAACATGAAACAACCCCTCATTCTTTTACATGGTGCATTAGGAAGCTCCAAACAATTTAAGGAATTGAAATCAGTTCTTTCTAATGACTTTGATGTGCACACCCTAAATTTTGACGGTCATGGAGGCAAAGCCTTGGAGGTAGAATATTCTATTGCGCGTTTCAGAGATAATTTGTTGGACTACTTAGAGGAGAATGAAATTTCTCAAGCCCAAATTTTCGGTTACAGCATGGGCGGTTACGTGGCTTTGAGCGCGGCCTTAAAAAAGCCAGAAGCCATTGGGATGATCATCACTTTAGGGACGAAATTCGATTGGTCAGCAGAAGCTGCGGCCCAAGAAGTAAAAATGTTAAATCCAGAAAAGGTAGAGGAGAAAGTACCTGCCTTTGCAGAGAAATTGAAAGATGAACATGCTCCTCAAGATTGGAAGGTGGTCATGACTAAAACTGCTGAGATGATGCTCAATATGGGTAAAGGAGCAAAACTCATGGATAATGATTTTACACAAATTCAACATCAGGTTAAGCTGGGTTGGGCCAGTTTAGACCACATGGTTACGCGAGAAGAAACTGAAAAGATTGCACAATTGTTACCCCATGCTAACATGGAAGTGATAGAAGGAGCCAAGCATTTGTTGGAATCTGTGGATGTTGAAGTATTGGTGAATTTTATTAAGGATTTTTAAGAGTGTTATTGCCTTAAAGGCGGCATAAAACCACTATTCTTGTCAGTAAACTTTAAAACCACTTTATGAAATATTTCCTTTTTATAATTAGTAGCCTTTTACTCCTCGCTTGTTCTTCTGAGGTGAAGGTTGATACATCCCAAAAAGTCGACGAATTTATACATGTCGACCTAGTAAAGAGTTTCGAGACGGGAGGGAAGGGGTTTTCAGTATATTATCCATATTCAGGAATAGAGGATAGTATAAAAGAGCGCTTGGTTTTACCTGATTTGTCTGAAATACAGGATACGGCCTACGGGTATTTTTATTTTAGTGGTGAAAATAAGGGAGCTATTAATAGGGAAGTTTTGTTCATAGTTGGAAATTATAATTCTTCTGCTCCTAAGTTTTGGTTAGATAACAACAATGATTTTATGTTCGCAGCAAATGAGCAATCTTCTACGTTCGAAGATGATTTTTTACTCGTTCGTATATGCGATGGTAGAAAAAAAGAACTTTGTTCTGATTATACGTTAATAAAACCTGCAGACTCCATTTATGAAGAAATCAATGGGATGATAGGTGAATTAAGTACAGGAGGGAAACACCTCGGGTTTTATTGGAGCAAAAGAAAAAGTTTATCCGTTGGAGATTTCAATTATCAAGGAGATTCACTTAGAATAGGTCTTTTTGATGTAAATACGGATGGTGCGTTTAATACCATTGGGAGGGATAGACTAGTTTTTGGAGATTTTGGTAAATCAATCACTAGAACGGCAGAATATCAAGGAGCACTTACTTTAGATTCCATGAGTTTTTTTAATTCTAAGCATTATGTTTTTCAAATACTCGAGATAGCTGCTGATGGTAGCTCAATGAAAATTAAACCTCTTGAATCTAAAAAGCTACTTACGCGATTAGGAGTTGGAGATACTTTACCTGATTTTGTGTTAGAAAATGTTGATGAAGGTTCAAGGAGTGTTTATGCTGGTTTAAAAGGTCAGAAATACATCTACCTTAACTTCTGGGCAACTTGGTGTGGAGGATGTAAGCAAGAAATGCCAGATTTGATTGCCTTGAATAAGGATTATACCGATGAGGTATACATGTTGAGTATTAACTATGAACAAGATGTGGAAACGGTGAAAAGTTTCATGGATAAATATGATATGGAATGGGCGAATGCGCTATCTACTCCTGAAATAATAGAAGCTTTCAAAGTAGAAGGAATGCCGAGAAATGTTTTGTTAGATGGTTCGGGAAAGATTTTAGACATGAATATTAGGCCAGATAAGTTAATGGATTTGATAGAAAAAGCAAAAGTTACTCCCAAACAGGGGGTGTAACGGCAGCGCCGAAAGGTAAGGCCTTAGGGTTTTGTTGAGAAGCTTTACGACCACCGGAAGTGGAGCTGAACGACTTTCAAAACACTTAGGTTTTAGCTTGCGGACTATAGTGGAAGACCCGGCCGTTTGCCGAATTAGAATACTAAAAAACCGATGTCCTAAATAATGGAACATCGGTTTTTGTTTTTTTATGATAAACCTTTTACAAAGCCATCTCAACAATTTTTTCAGCTTCTTCAGGTGTAAGATCTCCGCGTTCTCCTAAACCTGTCCATCCTCTTTCTTCGAAGCGTTGGCGAATGATTTTTGGAGTATCTGCATTGTTCGTATCGTATGCAGAAATGGTAGTATCTATACCTAATGACTCAAAGAATAATTTAGTTTTTACAATAGCGTCTTGTGCTTTATTGTCTGTAGCCCCCCAAACGCGTTCACCGTATTGTGCGAGCTTTTCTTTTTTGTTTTCAAATTTTACTTCAAATAAACGCGGTGCGATAATGGCCAAAGTTCTGGCGTGGTCTATACCGTGTAAAGCCGTTAATTCGTGTCCAATCATGTGTGTTGCCCAATCGTAAGCTACTCCTGCGCGTAAGGTTCCATTTAAGGCCATGGTTGCACACCACATAAGGTTGGCAGCATGTTCGTAATTTGAAGGGTCTTCCATTACTTTAGGAGCTGTTTCAATTAGGGTCATTAAAATTCCTTCAGCAATGCGTTCTTGCAATTTATTGTCGGTAGGGTAAGTTAAATATTGCTCTAAAGTGTGCATAAAAGCATCGGTAATTCCATTGGCAATTTGGCGTTTTGGCAAAGTAGCCACAACAGAAGGGTCTAGGAAAGAGAATTTAGGGAAAGATTGCGGTCCGCCCATGGTTCTTTTTTCTTTCAACTCTTCTCTAGAGATAACTGCACCTGAATTCATTTCAGACCCTGTGGCTGGAAGTGTAAGTACGGTTCCAAAAGGAATACTATCTGTAAAAGCACATCCTTCTTTGCGCATTAAAACGTCCCATGGATCTCCGGCGTAAGTTGCACCTGCTGCAATAAATTTAGTTCCGTCGATTACCGAACCACCTCCTACGGCGAGTACAAAGTCAACTTCATTTTCTTTGATGAGTTCTATGGCTTTCATACACGTTGCGTACTGTGGGTTGGGTTCAATTCCTCCGAATTCTAGAACATTGAAATCTTTTAAGGCGGCCATTACGCTGTCGTAAACACCATTGGCTTTAATACTTCCGCCTCCGTATGTAATCAATATGTTTTTGCCAGAAGTATGTAGCGCTATTTCGCTGGCAATACGTTCATAGGTATCTTTTCCGAATACAACTTTTGTTGGGTTGTAATAATCAAAATTATTCATTTTAAGTATGTGTTATTCGTTAATAATCTCTTTCGATTCAATGCTTACAAACAAAGTTAGGCCTTACACTCAAAGTTCAAAGTAGAATATGGTTTTTTCATGGGAAAGGGAACGAGGTGACCAATGATTGAAATAAAATCGTTGATTTGGATTATCTTTATAGAAGTGGTTAAGCTAGATTTAACTGATTATGAAATGGTTGAAATCTTGTGAATAACTAGCGTTCAAAAAGTGATGGCTAGACTTGCATGCAACCCTTTTTAGGTTATATTTGTTTTCCTAGTAACAGTGCCGTTTTTAACGGTTTTAAACTAAACACCATGGCAAAAGAAAAAACTAGATACTCAGACGAAGAACTTCAAGAATTCAAAGATTTGATTCTACAGAAGTTAGCAGAAGCGAAAGAAGATTTGGATTTGTTACAGGGATCACTTTCTCACAAAGATGATCACGGAACAGATGATACAGGAAGAACCTTTAACATGATGGAGGATGGATCAGAAACATTATCAAGAGAAGAGGTAGCTCAATTGGGGGCACGTCAGGAAAAGTTCATCCAAAACTTAAAGAACGCTTTAATTAGGATAGAAAATAAAACTTACGGAATTTGTAGAGTTACAGGTAAGTTAATCCGTAAAGAAAGATTGAAATTAGTGCCGCACGCAACGTTGAGCATTGATGCTAAAAACGCGCAAGCAAGCTAGATGGAAAAGAACAAAAAGTTCCTACTCGTAGGTATTTTAGTGTTGTTGGTTTTGATTGCAGATCAAATCATCAAAATTTGGGTTAAAACCAACTATGGTCCATACTCACCGGCAGAAAACATACTAGGCGAGTGGTTCGTTTTGAATTATACCGAAAATCAGGGAATGGCATTCGGTACTACTTTAGGAGGAGGTTTGATTGGAAAATTAGCCTTGTCTATTTTTAGAGTGGTTGCCATAGCAGGTATTATTTACTACATCATTAAGCAAATTAAAGAAGGTGCGAAAACCGAATATTTGGTAGCATTGTCTTTTGTCTTGGCTGGTGCAACCGGTAATTTAATAGACTCAGCCTTCTATGATTTTATTTTCGATTTTGACCCATGTATCCCTTTCAACCAATTGGAAGGTTCTGGGAACTTGATGTCCTGCACTAGTTTTGGTGTAGAGCATGAGGTGGAAGCTCGAAACACAGGATTCCTCTTAGGAAACGTTGTAGATATGTTTCAGTTTGATGCGGAATGGCCTGAAAGCATGCCTTGGTTAGGCGGTCGGCAGGTGTTTCCAGCAATATGGAATTTAGCGGATGGGGCAATCACAGTAGGTATACTTATGGTCGTTGTTCGTCAGAAGAAATACTTCAATAAGTAAGAACTTATCAAAAGATAAATAAAGGGTTTTCTCGTTTGAGAAGGCCCTTTTTTGTGTTAAGATGTCCCTATAAAAAAAGGCCGTCTTTACAGACAGCCTTCCCTTTATTTCTTTCTTTTCTTCTCGGTCTTTCTACGCTTTGCTAACCACTCTGGTACTTCTTTTTTCCCTTGAGCTTGAGCTTTGCCTTTTTTATGTTGACTCGGCTTACGCTGTGCAAACTGTGTTTCTGAACCGATTAACTTTTCAATTAAATCTTGACGGTCCGCCTTTTCCAATCTGCTTTTAATCCAATGTCTATTCTCTTTTTTATACCAGAAGAAAAACTTGTGTTGATTTTGTTTTTGATCTCGAGTTTTTGCCGTATAAACAGGTTTTAAGGTATATGGGTGAACTCCGGCGTAATAGATTACTGTTGCAACGGTCATTGGAGTAGGTGTGAAATCTTGTACCTGTTCCAATTGGAACCCCATGTCTTTGGTTTCCGCCGCCAAATTCGCCATATCTTGTTCTTCACACCCTGGGTGAGAGGAGATAAAGTATGGAATCAATTGCTGATTCATGTTGTGCTTCTTCTGAATTCTATCGTACTTTTCTTTAAAAGCATGGAAGTTTTTAAAAGAAGGTTTACGCATAACACGTAGGGTTGCATCACTGGTATGTTCTGGTGCTACTTTAAGTCGCCCACTAACGTGACGGGTCACAACTTGTTCTATATATTCATCGTGGTTTCCGTCTTCATTGTTCTTATTAAAATCATCTACCAATAAGTCGTAACGAATTCCAGAACCGATAAATGCCTTTTTCACTTTAGGGTGAGCATCTACTTTACGATAGAGCTGCGTCATATCGCTGTGGTTTGTGTCGAGATTAGAACAAATCACGGGGTGTATACATGAAGGCGAAGAACAACGCGCACAAATGTCTTCATCCTTTCCTTTCATTTTATACATGTTGGCGCTGGGCCCACCAATATCAGAAATGTATCCTCTAAAGTCTGGATCTTCTGTTACTTGGTCTAATTCATTTAAAATAGATTGCTCACTACGAGAGGCAATAAATTTACCTTGGTGAGCAGAGATGGTACAGAAGCTACATCCTCCAAAACATCCCCTGTGCATGTTGATCGAAAAACGTATCATATCAAATGCAGGGATGGCACCCCTCTTTTTGTATTTAGGGTGTGGAAGTCTCGTATAGGGTAAATCAAATGAAGTATCAATTTCTTTCTCCGTCATTGTTTTGTACGGAGGATTGATAATTAAAGTTTGATCACCGATTTGTTGTATAATTCTATTGGCTTGCCACTTGTTAGATTCAACTTCTACGATTTTAAAGTTGGCGGCATATTTTAATTTGTCCTTTAAACACTCTTCGTGTGAAGCGAGTTCAACGGTATTCCAGTTTTTGTTTTTCGGCAAAGGTTCGGAGCTGGGTCTGAGTACTGCCGTTTGTTTAACGGTTCCTAAAGAATCGAAGGGTACCCCTTTCTTTAAAAGTCTAAGCATGTCTCGTAAGGGCTGGTCTCCCATACCGTATACCAACATATCTGCTTTAGAATCTTTTAAGATAGAAGGCATTAATTCATCTTTCCAATAATCGTAATGGGTAACACGTCTTAAAGATGCCTCAATACCACCGATTAATACGGGTACGTCTGGATAAAGTTCTTTAAGTATGTTGGAGTAAACAATGGTTGCGTAGTCGGGTCTAAACCCGCTCTGTCCACCTGCGGTATATGCATCTGTAGAACGCAATCTTTTGTTGGCTGTGTAATGATTCACCATAGAATCCATACAACCAGCTGTTACACCGAAAAAGTATTTGGGTTTACCGAATTTTTTGAAGTCTCTTAAATCATCCTTCCAGTTCGGTTGCGCAACTACTGCTACGCGAAATCCTTCGTCTTCAATAATACGACCAATAACTGCAGTACCAAATGCGGGGTGATCCACGTAGGCATCTCCCGATATGATTACTACATCTATCTCTTCCCATCCTCTTTTTTCAACTTCCTTTTTGGTTAAAGGAAGCCAATCTGTAATCGGTCTTTGCTCCATAATTAGTGCAAAGATATAGCTTTAATTAAGAAGAACATTACGGGAAGATCGAAGAATGCCCTTTGTTGTAAGGTAGACGATAATAGCTACTGCTGATTTGTAGTTTGTGCGGGAGTTTGAACCTTTGGAAGGTATATTTTTTCTTGAATAACGATGGCCGTTGGATAGTCTTTTAGTAATTCGGCTTTTAATTTTTCAGCTTCCAATTTTGTTCTACAGTTCCCAACCTTAAGGTTAAAGTTCGGTGCTTTGAACTCTATATAGGTAGGAACGTCTTTGTGGTTCTGAATGAATTCTGCTCTGGTTTTGTTCACAGCAGTTCTATCATTGTCGAAAAAGATTTGAACTCTGTATCCTGAAATCTGTGGACCATATGCTGGAGGAACGGTGGTTCCTTTAAATTTTACAAACTCTTCTATTCGGTAGTCTTTTTCTATGGTTACCTCTCCGTCTTGTGAAGGGACTTCAACTTTTGCGGTATCTGCTGAAACAGTAGTTTCTGTAGTATCTTGTTTATTCCACCACGTGTTTTGGGCAGTAGATAATTGTGCGAAAGTAAAAAGTGCGATTAAGAGCGTCCAAAATTTCATGTGATAGATTTTTTACAAAAGTATAAAATAAGTCATTTGAAAAAATTCTGCCCGCGTAAGCTTCCTATTTTAATTATTATTTGGTGAAAATTTGTTAAAAACTGTAAGTGGTTGACAATTACTTTAAAGCAAAGATGTGGCTCTTTTGGTTTATTTAGAATGATTTTAAATTAAACTGGACTTCCAATAAATTGTCATAAAACTGTCATGAAAACAGCTAGAACCGTTAAATTTGCTCCCGATGAAAACTGTGTATTAGCATAGGAAATTAACGAATTATAAATGAAAATATCTAATAATCAGATGTTTAGAGTTGATATAAAGTGGGCCATAGCCCTGGTGTTGAGCGTCCTGTTTATGGGTGCTTCTCAGTCGTATGCACAAGAAGGAGAGAGTCTGTTTAAGGCGAAGTGTGCTACTTGTCACCAAGTATTCAAGGATATGACTGGTCCTAAACTTTACGAAGTACGTAAGAAATGGGAAGATGGTGGAGCTAAAGAAGGTTCTGTAATTCAGTGGGTTCAGAACTGGCAAAAGGCTGTGGCGATGGATCCATATGCTAAGCAGGTTTCAACATGGTCTCCAACGGCTATGTCAGTATTTGCTGATTTAACAGATGAGCAAGTTGTTGCAATCTTTGATTACGTAGATGCGCAAGAGGAGAAAGTAGCTGCTGCACCTGGTGCGCCTGTAGAAGGAGTTGGAGGTACTCAAGAAGAAGAGTCTTTATCATTTGTATGGTTGATCTTAGGAGCAATCTTCATTGTAATCATTTTATCAGTTGGTGGTGTACGTCGTCAGTTGAAATTGGTTGCTGGTGAATCAGAAGACACAGGTTTAACATACGCACAAGAATTTAAAGCTTGGGCTTGGAAATACAGATTGTATGTTGGTTTAGGTTCTGCTGTTATCGTAATTGCATTAATCGTAGGGTTGTTCCTTACTTTGTACAGTGTAAACGTAATGACAGAATACCAACCATCACAGCCAATTGATTTCCCGCACAGCAAGCACGCTGGATTGAATGGAATTGATTGTAAATACTGTCACAACTCTGTAGAAGATTCTAAAACTGCAGGTTTACCAACAGTTAATGTTTGTATGAACTGTCACAAACAAGTTCAAGGTTCAGGAGAGCAAGTAGCGAAAATCCAAAAGATTTACGATGCGGCTGGATTCTCACCAGAAGGTGGAGGTCAGTACTCTGGAAAAACTGAGCCTATCGTTTGGAATAAAGTGCACAACTTACCAGACCACGTTTACTTCAACCACTCTCAACACGTAAAAGTTGGTGGAGTTGATTGTAAGCAATGTCACGGAGACATGACGAAGCAAGTGGAAACTGCTCGTGTAGTTCCAGTGGAAGAATTATCAGAAATCGAAGGAAACATCAAATTAACGAAACCAACCTTAACTATGGGATGGTGTATCGAATGTCACGGAGCGAAAGAAATTTCTGGAGGTCCATTGGCAGAAGGTGTTGAAGGTGATTCTTACTATGACGAAATTCACCGTCGTTTATTGAACAACGACAAATCTTTATACGAAGGATACTTAGAAGACGGAAAAGTAACTGTCAAAGAGCTTGGCGGTTGGGAGTGTGCAAAGTGTCACTATTAATTTAATTCAGAAGAAGGCTAAAAAGGAATATGGCAACGAATAGAAAATATTGGAAAGGTCTAGAAGAATTGAACGAGACTCCTGAGTTTCTTGAATCAAGAGACAAAGAGTTTTCGAACGATATTACCGTGGATGAATTCTTGGCTGATGAGAATTTGAAAGAGACATCAACTCCACGTCGTGATTTCTTAAAATTCTTAGGATTTAGTGTTGCAGCTGCTACAGTAGCGGCATGTGAGGCGCCTGTTACAAAAGCAGTGCCTTACGTTAACAAACCAGTTAAC
>NZ_JBVCPV010000117.1:0-9388 GCF_057456495.1 Lishizhenia sp.
ATAATAAGCTCGTGACTTCCCGTAAAAAGGAATTAGAGCATTTTAAAGAAGAAGAGCTTCCTCAACGTTTTGCAGAATTAAAAGGAGAATATTTTCCTGTGCCTCAAACGAGGGTTGCACCCGTAGAGGGTGCGATACAAGGTATGGGTTGCTGTAGCGGTTCTGTTTCAGGTAAGTTTATTGTGGTTGATGAGCATACAGATTTGTCTCAAGATTTTTCTGGATACATCGTCATCGCTAAATTTTTTGAACCAGGATGGATAAACATCTATACCCAAGCCAGCGGAATAATTGCAGAACGAGGAAATTTACTCAGTCATGCTTCCATCATTGCAAGAGAATTGAATTTACCAGCTATTGTTGGTGCAAAAGGAATTATCGAAGGAATTAAAAATTCTCAATCGATTAATATGAATGGTACAACAGGTATAGTATATTTAAAGGATGAATAATTTTCAGCTCACGTCTTTGATCACTAAAATCAAATGGTCATCTCAGGAATTGGCTCTTATTGAGGAAGGATTAGGTTTACTTTCTGATTACAATGCTTTCTACGATTATTGCTTCAAGTGGAAATTAGCACCCTGGGTATACACACAGCTCAAGAATAAAAATCTATTACAGTTATTGCCAGATTCTACGCAACAACTTTTTCATAAGGAACACACGCGTATTGAGGAACAAAATTCAAAGCGAAATCATATAGCCCAACAGGTATTTGTAAAGTTTAAGGAAAAGGGGATAGACGTAGCGGTGCTTAAAGGGAACTACTTTCTTCATACGGTATACAAAGACGTGGGGTATAAGAGAATGAATGACTTTGATATTCTCATAAGAAAAGAAGATTGGAATAAAATTCAAGATGTATATCTCGAACTTGGCTTTATACCGCTTGGTTTTGGTTGGAGTGGTGAGAAAGAAAAACCAGCCCAATTTAGTCATGTGGGAATGTCCTTTATTAGTCCTGATTACAACTGTATTTTTGGTTCTCAATGGGGACTGAAATCACCTACAACAAAATATGAGGTCAATATAGAGGATGTTTGGAAAAGTGCCGTTCCTTTTGAATTTGAAGGGGTAAATATTTTGGCCTTATCTCCGGAGTACAATTTTCTACATCTCATTCTACATCTAGGTATTTACAAATGTGGGGTACGTGATTGTATGGATATTTACAATTTGCTTTATCATGAGTCATTGGATTACGAGAAAATGTATAGCATATTAGAACAAGCCAATGCATTAGACAAGGCTTATTTTGCATGTCAAATGAGTAATTCTTGTGCTCCTGCTGTACCCAAAGAATTTATAGAAAAAATAAAACCCCAAAGTGGTTATTTGCTTCAACGTACCCTCAAAAGGTTGAAAATACTTGAATTGGGTGGAGATATACACGCTTCTTATAATGACTATTTCCAGGACATAGAAAAGGATGTTATCTATTTCAATCTATTCCCCAAATTTCATTTAAAAGCGTTATTCTATGCAAAGATTTTGCGCAAGATATTTTTTCCAAATATTGATGTAGTCCTGAAACTAGACGATCAACAAAAAGGAGCATCTGTTCTTTCAAATGTCGTAAGTTTTCTAAAAGCTCCGTATTACATCTTTTCTCTTATAGCTCAAGAAATCGGATGGAAGTTTACCTTCTTACTTTTCTTAAAACTGTTAATAGATCTAGTAGTGTCTTTAAAAAATTACATTATACCTCAAACCTCATATTTTGATTATTTGAAAAGCAGAGATATAGACCCCAAAGAAATTGCTAAAGCCGTTAAAAACATTCAATAATGAAGCATATTGTAATAACAGGGATAGATGGAACGGGGAAGTCTAGTGTGATTAAAGAACTTCGCACTAAACTTAACGTTAGAGTGGTTAGTATCTGGGATGCAATCGCCAATAGCGCTTTTCAATCTAAGGAGGAAGTTGCTCTGCATTTACTTCAACTAACTACTAATGACCGCGTTCGTTTTATGAGTTCGGCTTATCAACAATCCATGGAGAATAGTGCGGGTGAAATCATATTACATGACGCATATTTTTACAAATATTTTGCGGCTGAATTGGCTTATGGAGCTGATGAAGAGTTGGTGAAACAAGAAATGAAAAAGTTTAACATTCCCTCTAAGGTTTTTCGACTAATGTTACCCGTTGAGGAGTGTATCAAACGTAAAGGTGAGCATTTTACGCATTATGAATGTGGGTTAAAGAAAAAGTCCACCGAGAACTATTTGACCTTTCAAAAGAAAGCACTGAAAAAGTGGGAGTTTTTTAATCAATCGGATTGGGTAGAAATTGATGCATCGGTACCTGTTGAAACGATTGTAAGTGAAATTTTAGAAAGTTTGTAAATGAAAAGTATCGTTATTACAGGTGTAGATGGAAGTGGTAAAACGTCCTTTCTAGATAAGCTAGAAGAATCGAGTATAAATGCTCGTTTTGTTCGTGTTCCTAAAATCGAGGTGGATCAATACGAAGGTGACTTAAAAAAGGTGGGATTATTCATCAATAAAATGGGAGAGAAGTCCGACGAATTAAAAAGTCCAACCTTGAAAATCATCTCTATATTCTCGTCTATGCTGTTTTTTGAGGATTTCTATGCATTCCAACAAAGTCATTCTCCTAAGGTGATTTTTTGCGAAAGACATCCCTTGATTGATACGGCCGTATACGGTTTAATATACATGGAGTATCTCAACCAATCTTCTGCTTTAACTAATGATCTTGAAATTGGGGAAGAAGAAGGGCATGTTTTTGAGAAAATTGCACAAAAAGTCAACCGTAACCTTGGAGTGGATCAAATTAAAAATGCGAATGGGTTATTATTATTTTTAAAGGATTGGTTTTCAGATGCTGAAAATTTTAAAGTTAAACAATTGAGTAAGCTTTTTAATATAGCATTGCCCGATGAAGTTTATTTTTTAAACGCACCTACAGAAGTTTTATACCAACGCATTTCTTCAAGATCTAATAAAGAAGTACACGAAACCAAAGTGGCTATGGAACGCATGAAGGGACTTTATACCAAGGTATTAGAAGATGCACAAATAAATTTCAAAAGTTTAGATACATCAGATTGGGAACCTACCCGTCAATTGGTAGATTCTTTTACAGAGCGCTTTGGCTAATTTTCCTCTAAAATTTGAAGCATTCTCATAGCATTTGCATAAATTCTATCTACGAATTTTAAGTTCATAACAACGTTCGCTGTTTTATAGAAAACAATACGTGTAACGATGTATTTCTTAATGGAAAGTAAGGTGATATTCTTCCAATCCTCAAATGATGTCTCGCTCTCACTGATTTGATAATGGTATTCTATCCAATGCATCAATTGGTCGGCAGAAAAATCTTCTTCCAAAACGAAACTTAAGAATTCAACAACATCCCTTTGCGGGTAATCGATCACGGAGAGTTCCCAATCGTAAATTACAGGTTCTCCATTTTTTCGTATAGCAATATTTCTAGGGTTGAAATCATTATGTACCAAGGTCATATGCACTTGAGTTTGTGGACCTTCAATTAACTCATCTAAAAATTGATTCAAAACTTTATAGTGCTCACCATATTCCATTATGAGTATATCTATCATACATCTGTGCACCTCTTCTGTTTGAGCGATAAGATGTTGTTTTACAGCTACTTTTTCAAGTAGGCTATCCTTGTTTTTAAATAAGAGATGTATTTGGTTGATGACATCTATTACATTTTTAGTCAGGGGTTTTGACCATAACCAAGGTTTGTTTTCACTATCCATTAAATGCATTGTATTTGCATCTAAAAACTCTTGGAACAGCATGAAGATTTCCCGTTGGTTATGAAGGATATGCCCGAAATACTTAGGGGTACCATCTCCATTTAATTGATGAATTTCATGAGGTATGAGTAGCTCTTTGAGGTGACTGTTTACATATTCGAGATGGTCTTTATGGTTGGAAAGTAAATCTGACAATTTAGGATCTATAGAGGCAGACATCATGTGTAATCCTTTGATTACCTCTATATCCTTAGCTTTAGATTTGATCAGTATTTTTTGCTCTCCTTTAGATGTTTCTATTGATAGGGGAATGAAACCAATTAATTTGTTGGTTACCCTTCTACAGATATTCATTAAAATACCTTTTTCTAATTCACCTTTGTGTAATTCTATTTCACGGGGTGTTTCGGAGAGATACGGACGAATGACCGCAGTGATGAAATCGGAATTGAGTTCATTCCATTGTATCCAATCTACAGGTTTGTTTCTTCCTAATTTTTCATGAGCTTTGGCGAATTCACCACTTGCGATAGCTGAGATAGTGGAGAGTTCAAGGCCTAAACAAAAACCAGCAATAATCGTAGCAAAACGTTCTATTTTTCCGGTGCCATAGCATCCCATTAATTCTAAAGCTTGACGTTGTTTTGGAAGGTGTGTTCCTCCTCCTACGGTTCCAATTACTAAAGAATATAAGGTGAGTTTGGCGTGAATTCCATTTTCAACCTTTTTAGTTTCTAACAGGGCTGTTGAAGATTCATGAATGGAAGCCAGATCTTGACCGGTTGCCACAAAAATAGCAGCAATCACATTGGCTACATTTACGTTGTATCCCACCATTCCATCTTTAGCGGCGAGTTTTTTACTCGGAGTAAAAAAGTTCATTATGGTTGTGACGTCTGTTCTAAGTACTTTTTTAATGATGTCCTCACTTAAAGTACATTCTACCTCTACTTTAACACCACGACCTTGATCTAATAAGAGTTGAGATACCTTCTTATCGGAGGCACCATTTCCTTCAATGATATAATGATTAATCTCTATTCCGGTAGTTGCTTCAAACGCTTGATTAATCCACTGAATGGCATGCCAGGTACAGGTTGTGGTCATATTTTGACCGGCAGCATCTCCCGTGGTGTAAATGAACCTTACCGTTACGAATTCATCGAGAATAACTGTATCTAATTTCAATAAGCAAGCGTGGTTGGAATAAGATTCTGCCTGCTCTTTAATTTGCGGAAAATTATCATGTACAAAGGCTTCAAAAACAGCTGCTTCTTCTGAGTTATTCATCTGAAACATGGGAGCGCGCATCATACGCTGGTGAATCATTTTACCTTTTACACCACCCGCTAGACTTATGGCTTTTGCACCTCTATTCATACTTGCCATTAGTGCACCCTCTAGTGTACCTGCTACACAATAAACATCTTGTTCCTCTCCTTGAATATTCATACGTAGAGGTCCACCAATACCCAAAGGAACCTCTACAGAGCCTATAAAGGATTCTATATTTTTTTGAATATCATAGGGATTTATATTGCTTTTTTGAATTTGATCAATCTTGTATCCTTTCGATTGAAGGTGCTCAAGTCTGAGATCTAATGACTTACGTGTTAAAAGCCCCCTGCCTGGTACGGGCGTGTATTCGTATTCGCTCATGAAGTAGTATTACCTTCTCAAAATAAGCAAATAAATCAACCATAACGCTTTCCTTGCAATGATAAATATCATAGGTGAGTATATTTTTTCTTCATACATTTAAAGAAACAATACTACTTACTATGAAAAATTCTATTAAAATTTTCAGTGTTATTGCTGTGCTCTTAATTCAAGTGCCTTACATTTTTGCCCAAGAAAATGTAGATAACAATCGTTTAAAACTTGAATTTGAACCTGGTTTATTTTTCAATAATGGTCGTTCACTTAACATCCTTTACAATGTTACCAAAGACAATAATTTGGGGATTGGACTTTATTTAATGACCACAGATATTCCCGATCAAATTGCAAGGAATATGTTTGTTGATTACAACGATTCCTTGAACTGTAGAGTAACACAAGAGTTTGCCTTGAATGTAAGGTACCGCTTTAGAGTTGCGAAAAATATGGAATCAAATCCTTATGTAGGACTTATTTTAGGGTGGGAGAACATCTTAATCGAAAAGGAAGGTTTCAATGATCTAAATTATAAAACCTTTTTGTTTACCCCATTTGTTGGATACGAATGGTATGTATATAAACGAATGCTTTACATCAACCCTCAGATTCGTTCGGCATTTTATCTCGGAGCGACCAAATCGGTGGATACGCGTCCAGAAGAATTAAAATCATTCTTAATGGTTCCTTCAATTTCTGTAGGACTGCGAATTTAGCGTGGAACAATATTTAGGCTCAAATCACCTTTCGGTTGAAGGGTGATTTTTGGGTCTATCTCTACACGTTGATCAGAGGGCAATGAAAATGAATAAGCCTTGCTCATTTTAGCCAATACCGCCATCATTTCTATATGACTAAAATGATTTCCAATACACATACGAGCTCCAAGTCCGAAGGGCATGTATCCGCTTAAATCTTGTCTATTAAAAAATCGTTGAGGTAGAAATTTTTCTGGATCTTGCCAATATTTGGGGTCTCTATGCGCAATGAAGGAACAAATGAGTACATGTGCTTTTTTAGGAATTTTCCAACCATTGACATGATCTTCCACGATAGGTTTTCGAGCTATGAGCCATACGGAAGGGTAGAGGCGAAGCGTTTCCTTAATCACTCCATTAAGCCACTTAGACCTCGTTACCCCCTCAAGATGAGTGTCATTTTCAATGAGCTCTTCTACTAGTTTATCTTGCATCTTTTTATGCTGCGCCAAAAGAATAAGCGCCCAACTCAAAGCACTTCCCGTCGTTTCATAACCAGTAACGAATAAGGTTAAGAATTCATCGTGTAATTCATCGGTTGTCATTTTATTACCCTGCTCGTCTGTTGCTTGAATTAACCTGCAGAGTAGGGTATCATCATTATCCGTTTTTTTAAGTGCTATAATCTCATGCACGAGCTGTTTTAATTCCTCTTTCGTTTTTTTGTAAACAATATTTCTTCGGGTAGGAAACCATAAAGGGAACTTAAAAAAGTTTCTGTTGTGGTAGAGAACAAAGGAGTATTGTTTTTGTATCAGCGGAAGGAGTTTGGCTTCGTAATGACTAGAGCGCGCTTCGCCGATCAAAACAACGCTGATAATTTTAATAGAAATCGCAATCATTTCATCTTTTAACTGGATGGACGAAGTTTTCTTCCTCTGCCAAGATTTGATCAATTCATCGACTTGGTCGGACATGGTTTCATAGAGCTGATTTACAGCTTCTTTGTTGAAAGATGGTTGAATCATTTTACGTTGTTTCTTCCACTTTTCCCCTTCGCTGTTGAGTATTCCATCCCCTAGCATTAATCCAAACCCTTTGTAAGCTGGACCTTTGGTATAGTTTCTCCAATTTTGCTGAAGAATTGTTTTAGCGTGCTCATAACCCGTAACTACCACAAAAGGAATGGGAGCAGAAACTCTATAGATATCTCCATGACTTTCAAATTGCTTTTTGGTTCTACCAATAGGGTCTTTGATCAGATCAAAAGCTGCTTTCCAAGGCCATTTTCCTTTTACTAAGGGTAGCTGTTTGTTTTTATTCGTCATGAAGTTGCTTTAAAGCTAAAATACTAAATTAGAACATTGTATAATTGCTTATGGGCTTATTAACACTTGGATATTTTGGATTGTTTCTGGGAACCTTAGTTTCAGCTACCTTTTTTCCTTTTCCTTCGGATGTGTTTGTGATTGGATTTTATGAATTAGAATATTCAGCCATTCCTGTTGTGATTGTTGCAACCTGTGGAAATTTATTGGGGAGTATTGTCAATTACTACATCGGTTATTACGCCAATAATGAAAAGTTAATTAAGCGTTTTAAGTTGAATGAATCAAAATTAGAAAAATGGCGCAAGCGCTTTGATAAATGGGGTGTGAAGCTGGGGTTTATCTCCTGGGTTCCATTAATTGGAGAGCCCATGACTGCAGCACTGGGTTTTTTCAGAGTTGACTTGCTCCCCTTAAGTGTTACCATGTTCATCGGGAAGATGATACGCTATATAGGTTTGTCTTTAATATATTTCAATATTATTGCTTAGGTATAGGTACCATTTTATTCTTTTTTTCATCCCAAAGTTTTAGGTTAAGACATTTGTAAAAGGTTTTAAAATGTACGGGCTTTATGTGGTGTGATTCGAAAATGTCTTGATGCACTTTGGGAAGGTTTACCGAAGGAATAGCACAGTTGTAATGATGTACGTGATGATACCGTACATTTTCTGAAATTGAATTAAGAAAAGGACCAAAATCCATAAAAGAAGCCCCGTGAATCGATGCTTCAAGTAAACTCCATTTTTCTTTCCTATACCATTTAACCTCTTCATATTGATGTTGCATGTAGAAAACCATAGCTACCACACTATAAGCAATAAACCAAGGAGCTCCAAGGGTCCACAAGACCTCCATTCCAAGATCATAATGTAGAATAAAGTATCCGATGATAATATAGGCTGCATCGCTCATGAGGATGGAAGTGTTAGATTGTATACTTCCACGTTTGGATGGAATTCTAGTAAGTAAGAAATTGATAAGTGGGATAAGTGCAAATCGAGCAAATTTTGAACGAACAAAACGATAAAATAGCTTTTTGCCTTCGGAAGCATTCCTGTATTCCTCTACTGTCATTATCCAAATTTCAGGATTAAAATCACGTTCATCTAAATTGGCGAAAGTTTTATGATGATAATTGTGTACATATTGCCAAAGTCCATAGGGAAAAGTGGTAATTAACCCTGAGGTTCGACCAACAATTTCATTCATTATTCTAGCGCTAAACATGTTGTAATGTCCGGTATCGTGCAGAAATAGAAATGATTTGAAAATTACAAGTATCAATGGAATCCAAAGTAAGGGTACATACCAGAAATAATCTTGATAAGCGACGATTCCAACGAGGATAGTGAAGAAAAAGATGCTAAAGTTTAATACCGCTTTAAGTAAAGAAATAGTGTTGTTGGGTTGCAACAAAGGCATAAGGTAATTTCTGTACTTCTTGTCTAATTCCATAGTAGTATTTTAATCTTTTAAAAGTTATGGATTATTAGTGAATATTGATAATAAGTTTCGATAAACTATAGGTATTTGGTTAGGTGTGAACATAAGTCGGTAGACTTTTTTAGAAGTGTATTTAGACCTCATTAATATGTGTTTGCATTTACTGAAATAGGGTGCAAAGAGGGTTTAAATTAGAATTGCCTTTGTTTACTGCGGTTTGACTTTAGGGCATAAAAAAGGCTTCCAATTTGGAAGCCTTCTTGTGATCCCGCAGGGATTATTATCATGATCCTATTGCGCATTGATTTATTCTCAAGCATGAAAGCTTTTTATTACTAACGCAACAAGAGTCTTCTTCATTTTGCATCTTATTTGAATGGATTCAAAACGCTGTAAAACAAAAAAGCCTCTCACTATTGTGAAAGGCTTTCTTTTGTGATCCCGCAGGGATTCGAACCCTGGACCCATACATTAAAAGTGTATTGCTCTACCAGCTGAGC
>NZ_JBVCPV010000118.1:0-9258 GCF_057456495.1 Lishizhenia sp.
CAGTTGAGGCATTTTTATAAGCATTGGGCCAGAGGTGCATTTTAATAACATTCAATGTGTCTGACGAATTGTTATAGTATTCGATGTATTCGAACCCTCTTAACATGTGATTTTGGTCGTCTAACTTCACATCTATTTTATAATTCACCTCTTGCTGAAAATAGTCTTGAGCGAAGGTGAAACTAGATGCGATAACTACACTTAAAAAAGTAAAAATATGGCGCATAAGATTGTATTTTATTTCGAAGATACAGAAAAGGCTGTTTGCTTCCTGTTAAAATCAGTTGAAAGCTCGAAGACCAGTATGAAAATAATGCTGAAAGATTTAAACGGTTGATGAAAATTGGATCAAAAAAAACCAACTCCCTTAAGGAAGTTGGTAAAACATTAAAAAATCAAATCAGAAAGAAGTAGGCTACTACCTTCTACCTCCTGTATACTGCATGGCTTCTCCTTTACCGAAACCATAGCTAAATCCAAGGGTAATAAATCTACCTCTGTAGCTTTCGCTAAAATTGTAGAAATTTCCCTGAAAAGTTTCCACTGTTCGTATACGAGATGCAAAAACGTCTCTTACAGACAAACTAAATACAGCTTTTCCTTTTTTCAACTTCTTGCGCAATCCTGCATCCATAAATAACATGTCGCTTACATTTCCTTGTACGGTTTGGTAGGCCGACTGGTAATTTCCTGTGATTTCTAAATCAAACTTATAGGGTAGTTTTATTTTCGCGGTCCATTTCGTTGACCATTGAGAGGCATTAAAATCGAAAGATGTACCGTTTAAAGCTCCATCTCTTGTAAAGAAATTATAATTTACATCCCCTTGAATATCCAATTTCTTTAAAGGTGAATACTTCATGTTCATTTCTAAACCTGTAGACCTCTTGGTACCAACATTCTCTGGTTGTGTTGTGGTAACATTGTTCTGAAAGCTCGCTATACGCTCTATCACATCCTTTGTATACAACTGAAAAGCACTAACATTCAAACTCATTTTCTTAAAGATGAAGATACTCGACAACTCGTAAGAATCAGTAAACTCCGGCATCAAGTTGGGGTTCCCCGTTCTAATATTGAAGGTGTTTGAAATATTGAAGAAGGGATTTAAATCCCACAATCTTGGTCGGTAAATACGCTTAGAGTAACCTGCTTGTAAAGAAAAGCGCTTGTTGATTTTATAGGATGTATGCACACTAGGGAATAGATTAGTAAAGTTTCTATCATTGGTCTGATTCGTAGTTTTTAGCACAGTTAATAGGTCTGTATTTTCTGCCCTTAATCCCATTTTTAACCCATACTTTTTACCTTCATAAGCACCCGTTGCATAAATCCCTAAAACGTTCTGATTGTAATCAAAAATATTGGTCAAGCCCATATCTTGTACCCATTCACCGTTTACTAAATCAGCAACAGCATAATCATTACTCACATCTTGAATAACATATTGAGAACCTGCTTCTAGCTTCAGCTTCTTATTAAATGGTTTCACATAGTCTACACTAAAAGTTTGCTTGCGCTCTTGGAAATTAGTATTCGTCCTTTGCTCACTGTTTTGATTACTCCCACTAACAATTCTATTAAAGAATTCAGAAGATTGATCTTTACCAAAGAAATTCCCCTGTGCACTCATCAACAAGGTGTGTTCCTTATTGTCTTTGAAAGTACTCTTGTAAATGAGGTCGTATTGATATTTAGGATTTACAGCTTCCGTTGTTTCTGTTCTTTGCCAAGTAGAAACAATGTTGCCCGATGAGTCTTGAAAAGCAAAATTCGTAGTAGAAGGTTGCTGTTCCAATTCAAGTGCTACAGACCCTGAAAGCGTCAGTACATTTCTATCGTTGATATGGTAGTCCGTTCCTAAATTGAGGTTATAGAAATTCTCATTTCTATAGTTCAACCCATCACTAATTACAGAAGTATTGTTGATTAAATCTGAACTTATGTTTTCGCTATATCTCGGCAAGGAACGGTAACCTGCACCCAGTTGGCTAAATAAATTAAACTTCTCGGTTCTGTAGTTTAGAGATAGACCCAAACTATGGTTGTGGGGAGCTCCGGTATTTAAAGATATAGATCCATTCAATCCCTTTTTCTCTTCTTTCTTTAATACGATATTGATAATACCTGCTGTACCTTCTGCATCATATTTTGCGGACGGATTGGTGATTACCTCTATACGTTCTATCATATCTGCCGTAATGGTTCCTAGAGCATTTCCTTGCTCACCAGCAATAACACTGGGTTTACCATTAATTAGAATTTGCGCTCCACTTGCTCCTCTTAGGTTGATTTCCCCTTCTATACTAACATTTACAGAAGGAACATTATTCAAAACTTCAAGTGCACTTGCTCCCGTGCTACTTAAATCTTTACCTACGTTAAACACTTTCTTATCTAGCTGAAATTCTACCGTCGATTTTTCGGCTTGAATGTTAACTCCATCCAACTCTTTTACAGCTTTGTTCAAGGCGATGGTCCCGAGGTCTATCTCCCCTTTTCCCGCCTCAAATTCACTGATAGTATCTTTAAAATAACCGATGAAACTTACTTGTAAGAAGAATTTAGGAACTTTCACGACTAATTCAAACTTCCCTGAGTCATTCGTTGTTGTACCTCCTATAACCGCCGAATCAATGGCATTGATAGCTTTAACCGTGGCATAAGGAATTGCTTGTTGTGAATCAGCATCGGTTACTATTCCAGAAAGCGTTACTTTTTCTTGTCCCCATGAAGCCGCATTCAAAAAGAGTATTCCCATTAAAACCAATATCCACTTGCTATACATTGTCTTCATTCTCTAATTTCTTCTCTATAAATTTGATGCAAAAATAGAAATTCAAACAAGCATACTATACCCATTACTAGGTATTTACTTGCCAAATAACTACTGCTGTGCTAGTAAGACACTTCATATGCAAAAGGGTTTAATCTAAGGGGGTACTAATTTTGTCGTTTAATGACAATCGCTAGAAGTAGCAGGAAATAATACATCGAAAAATGGGAAATATCCGCAGTAAATGAAAAAGAAGGAGAGGCTGAAAATTAAATTTTTACAGTTATAATTTTTGTAAAAGTATCTTTGAAAGGAACTTCTGAAGATTTTGATAGAAATAGGAATAAAACGGCACTACTTATTTTACGAGAAAGTAAAGCCACTAAACTTGGAGTATTCCCATTTTCATCCACAATTCTGATTCCTAAAATTCTTTTGCCGGGAGTTTGACCTAGGATCCAATCCAAAAAGATACCGTAACAAAAAAACAAGGCTACAAAGACCAACCAAAATTCTTTTTCGTAATGATATGTTGGGGGATCGAAAAGGAAGGCGAATAAGATATGATTTAGAAAATATACCAGTATATAATCTATTAAAAAAGCGGCCCTTCTTTTGAGGAGAAGGACCTTTATATCCTGACGTGTTTTCTTGTCGCCCAAATTCGTGATAAGCTAAATAACTACTCTTTAATCACAAGCGTTTTTGACCATCTATCGTGCCATCCTGTTGGTTCAGAACCAAAAAATGAGAAGGGTTCAAAAGGAACGATACGCGCAAAAGATCTACCAATAATTTGTGACATGGTAGGTTTCTTTCCATCCTTGGATACTACACGTGTTTTCAATAAATATTTACCGATTGTTTTACCTGTAGTTCCTTCCATAACCACATAGTATACGGTGAAGATTAACAAGGATATCAACTGCCCTGTAAACACATTAACAGTCGTAGGTTCTTCAAATGGATTATCACTCATCACCACACCTATTACTTCAATCACTGTTTGTATAACAAATAAGAATAAAGCATCAATGATGTAGGTTCCAAAACGTACTCCAAGAGAAGCCTTATTTAATTGAGTTGCGCTCTGTTCTTGGTCCAACAATAGTTCTTCCATAAAAATTAAATAGTTAAGTAAGTTGTTCAATATTGAACACAATGAAAATAGTAATTTTTTAGACTTTTTAGCAAGGTGTCAAATTTTTGGTGGTTGAGCATAAGAGGAATTCAAGCGTGCAGAAAAAGATGCCACTTTAAAATAATTCCTAGAGAAAAACAAAAAGGCAAGTCCAACGAATTGAACTTGCCTTTGATATATCAGAAATTTTGCGTCTTATTTCTTCAATGAAGCAGAAAGGTATTCTCTGTTCATACGAGCAATGTTTTCAAGAGAGATTCCTTTTGGACACTCAACCTCACATGCTCCAGTATTTGTACAGTTACCAAATCCTTCATCATCCATAGCTTTCACCATGTTTAACACTCTGTCTTTCGCTTCAACTTTACCTTGTGGCAACAAAGCAAACTGAGAAACTTTAGCAGAAACGTACAACATTGCAGAAGCGTTCTTACATGAAGCAACACATGCTCCACATCCTATACACGTTGCCGCGTCGAATGCTTTGTCAGCATCATCTTTAGGAATTGGAATTGCGTTAGCATCTTGTGTATTACCAGAAGTGTTTACAGATACGAAACCACCCGCGTGTTGAATTCTATCAAATGCAGATCTATCTACCACCAAATCCTTGATTACAGGGAAAGCTTTCGCTCTAAATGGCTCAATGTAAATTGTATCTCCATCGTTGAATTTACGCATGTGTAACTGACACGTAGTTACACCTCTATCTGGTCCATGTGGTTCACCATTAATTTGTAATGAACACATTCCACAAATTCCTTCTCTACAGTCGTGGTCAAAAGCGATAGGCTCTTCACCTTTATCATTTAATTGTTGGTTTAATACATCCAACATTTCTAAGAATGACATATCTGGAGAAACATCGCTAATTTGGTAGCTCTGCATTCCACCTTTATCATTACTATTCTTTTGACGCCAAATTTTTAAATTAAGATTCATCTTTCTTAAGTTATTAGGGAAAAGGGAAAAGACGCTTGGCTCTCTTTCCTTTTCCTAATTATAAATTACTTGTAACTTCTCTCTTTTACTTCGATATCTTCGAACACTAGGTCTTCCTTGTGCATTACTGCATCTTTAGGCTCACCTTTGAACTCCCATGCTGCTGCATATTGGAATTCTGGTCTTCTCATTGCTTCACCTTCTTCAGTTTGGTATTCTTCTCTAAAGTGACCACCACAAGATTCCTCTCTTAGTAATGCATCTTTAGCGAACAATTCTCCTAACTCTAAGAAGTCAGCAACTCTACAAGCTTTAGCTAATTCTTCGTTGAATTCGTTAGCTCCACCTGGAACACGAACTTCTTTGTGGAATTCAGCTCTTAAAGCAGAAATCTCTTCGATTGCTTCTTTAAGTCCTTGCTCGTTACGGGCCATACCTACTTTGTTCCACATGATTTTACCTAACTTCTTGTGGAAGTAGTCAACCGATTGAGAACCGTTGTTGTTCACGAACTTATTGATTTGGTCTTCAACCGACTTCAATGCTTCGTCGAACTCTTTCGTTTCTGTAGAAATAGCTCCTGTTCTAATATCTTGAGATAAGTAGTCTCCAATTGTGTATGGTAATACGAAGTAACCATCAGCCAATCCTTGCATCAATGCAGATGCACCTAATCTGTTAGCACCGTGGTCAGAGAAGTTAGCCTCTCCAATTGCGTATAAACCTGGTACAGTTGTCATCAAGTTGTAATCTACCCATAATCCACCCATTGTGTAGTGAACTGCTGGATAAATCATCATAGGCGTTTCGTATGGGTTCTCATCAACGATTTTCTCATACATTTGGAATAAGTTTCCGTATTTCGCCTTAACTACTTCCTTACCTAATTTTGTTACTAATGCTTTATCGTTAACGTTCAAGTGCTTCACAGTTGCTTGCTCTTTTCCATAACGTTGAATAGCAGAAGAGAAGTCTAAGTAAACTGCCTCTCCAGTTGCATTCACTCCATAACCAGCATCACATCTTTCTTTCGCCGCTCTAGATGCAACGTCACGTGGTACTAAGTTACCGAATGCAGGGTATCTTCTTTCTAAGTAGTAATCTCTATCTTCTTCAGCAATTTGAGTTGGTTTTAATTTACCCGCTCTGATCGCTTCAACATCTTCCATTTTCTTAGGAACCCAAATTCTACCGTCGTTTCTTAACGACTCAGACATCAATGTCAATTTAGATTGGTGATCTCCAGAAACTGGGATACATGTTGGGTGAATTTGTGTGTAACAAGGGTTCGCGAAGAAAGCTCCTTTTTTGTGTGCTTTCCATGCCGCAGAAACGTTAGATCCCATTGCGTTTGTAGAAAGGAAGAATACGTTACCGTAACCACCTGTTCCTAAAACTACAGCGTGTGCTGAATGCTTTTCTAATTCTCCTGTAACCAAGTTACGTGCGATAATTCCTCTCGCTTTACCGTCAACAATAACTACATCCATCATTTCGTGACGGTTGTACATTTTCACTTTACCTCTACCGATCTGTCTGTTCAATGCAGAGTAAGCTCCTAATAATAACTGTTGACCTGTTTGACCTTTTGCGTAGAATGTACGAGATACCAATACCCCACCGAAAGAACGGTTATCTAATAACCCTCCGTAATCACGTGCGAATGGTACACCTTGTGCAACACACTGGTCAATAATATTTGCAGAAACCTCTGCTAATCTATATACGTTTGCTTCTCTAGAACGGTAGTCACCCCCTTTAACCGTATCGTAAAATAAACGGTACGTTGAGTCACCATCACCTTGGTAGTTTTTAGCGGCGTTAATACCTCCTTGCGCTGCAATAGAGTGCGCTCTACGTGGTGAATCTTGGAAAGCGAATGCTTTTACGTTATATCCTAACTCAGCCAAAGTAGCTGCTGCAGAACCACCAGCCAATCCAGTTCCAACAACGATAACGTCGATTAAACGCTTATTCGCTGGGTTTACCAAATTAATTTTGTTCTTGTAATCAGTCCATTTAGTTTTAATTGGACCCTTTGGTACTTTTGAATCTAATATTGCCATGATTAATGTCCTGTTTGAGTTAAGAAATGAAACAATGCGATGAAGATGAATCCTAAAGGAACGATGATAGCGAAAGCTGTTCCGAATTTCTTTCTTCCCGCGGCCATTTTACCGTCTATTCCAGTTGATTGGAATGCTGAGTTAAATCCGTGTAACAAGTGCATTGCCAATAAAACAAATGCGATACAATAGATTGCTACTCTCCATCCATCCACAAACTTGTGTTGTAACTCTTCGTAGTATCTAAATTCTCCAGCTGCATTTAAACCAGACATATCACCTTCAACAAACTTCGTTGTTACCTCTGGCAACCAAAAATCGTAAAAGTGCAATCCTAAGAAAGCCAAGATTACCAAACCAGAGATCAACATGTTTCTTGAGAACCAAGAAGCGTTTGCTGCTCCGTTGTACTTAGCATACTTTACTGATCTTGCCCCTTTGTTTCTTGCTTCTAAGATGAATCCCATCACAAAGTGGAATACAACAGCAAAAATCAACACAGGCTGCATTAAGTACTGAATCATAGGATTTGTTCCCATGAAGTGAGATGTTTCGTTAAACATTTCTGGACTTACTACAGACATCATATTTATGCTAAAATGCTGTAATAAGAATAACATTAGGAAGAATGCCGATAACGCCATGGCATATTTCCTTCCTAGAGACGAACTAAAAAATGAGTTACTCATAGTATTTGTAGTAATTTATAATCTAAACAAGGCAAATTTAACGATGTTCACCGAAAAAGGACAATTCTCAGCTTATTTAGAATGAGTTTAGTTAAATTGGCTACATTCGGAGAAAAATAAGGGGTTTAAAGTGAACAATTGCTGCACTCCATCTTTACGCCTTTCACCACTTCAAATTTCACCTCCCTAAATACCCACAATGAATACCCACAGATTAATTCGTTAATACTTTGTATTTTCAGGGCACTAATTCTTAACACTATGAATCAAAACGACCAACTTTACTATTGTAAACAATGTTTAAACCGCGGCTTTGACCCTAATCAAGGAGTGGTTTGTAACCTGACCAACGCAAAAGCTACCTTCGAAGAAGATTGTGAAAGCTTTAAAGTTGACCCGGCTATACAAAGAAGCAACACCGTCAATGATGCTCACATACAAGCAGAATATTCAAAAGATGCAATTGCGTATTTGCCACAAGCCATAAAGGATAAACTTTACAAAGAACAGAATTACAAGCTTGGCTTAATTGCTGGATTAACTGCGGCTCTAATCGGAGCAAGTGTTTGGGCGGGAATTGCCGTAGTTTCAGGATATAACTTAAGTATTGTAGCCATTGGTATAGGACTCTTCATAGGTTTTACCTTAAGATTCACCGGGAAAGGTATAGACGAAAAATTTGGATTTACCGGTGGGGCGCTTACCCTTTTCAGTATCCTATTGGGAGACTACTTATCCATCATCTTCACCATAACCAATGAATTTGATATTTCATTAACCGATGTAATTTTTGGAGGTAACTTCGGAGTTATTCTAGATATTTTCATTGAAAATTTAAGCTTATTATCGGTTATCTTTTGGTTCTTAGGTATAGCCGAAGGATATAAATTTGCCTTCCGCGTTATTCCGCATTACAAAATAGAAGAAATGATGAAGGAAAAAGCTCCAAAATCTGAAGAATTATTAGACACTGACACCTGATCAAAAGCTACTCAGAAAAGGTTCTTTTGAAAAAGTAACTTTGACACAGAAAATCACCCTTTCTTTTATTCCGTAAAAAATAGTTTTAGCTACTTTAGCAAGCGGAAAATTTAATGCAACGTGAAATATATAGGAGCCCTTTTTTTTAACCTTTGGAAATTGTACATCGGAGTGGTGTTTGCATTTTTCTTGCTGCTCTTTTATCCCCTCATGTTTTTGTTTATCAAGTTTAAACCTTGGCAACAACATGCATTTAAAATCAGTGTACTTTGGTCTTACTGCATGCGCATTTTTTGTTTTTACGCGGTAAGAGTGGAAGGTAAAAAAGACATCCCTGAAGGACCTTATATTATATGTGCTAATCACACTTCGTATCTCGACATTTTTTTAATGTACAGCATACTTCCTGAACACAAATTTTTATTCTTGGGAAAAAGTGAGATACTCTCCTACCCTTTGGTGAAGACCTTTTTTAAGAACTACAACATTCCTGTATTTAGAAAGGACAGGTTAAAAGCTGCCAAATCTTTTATTGAATGTAAAAAAGCGGTTGACAAAGGATGGAGCTTGGCCATATTCCCAGAGGGTGGCATTCCAGATGAGAACTTACCCCACATGATGGAGTTTAAAGAAGGTGCCTTCCAATTGGCGAAAAAGTGTAAA
>NZ_JBVCPV010000119.1:0-9228 GCF_057456495.1 Lishizhenia sp.
AAGAGAAAGCGCAAGCGTTTGATATTCAGCTTCTTGAAAAAAAAATCAATGAATGCTTTAAACATGTTAAATAACACTTACCAGAAGCCCCACTACCCACCGAATTGATTTGGATGAACAATCTCTTCGCTAAAGTTCATGCTTCTGATAGCGCTATTTCTGTTGGACTTGAGTTCTATTTAGGAGAAGACAACGAAATGATTAAAAACATTCCTACGGATAATCTTTACGCATGGCAACGTAGACGCATGGTGAAGAGCTATATTCCAAGAGATGTTGTACAGGCTTGGTTACAAGCGAATATTTTCAAAGTTCCAACCGGAAAGCTTATCGAGAACATCATACACGCAGGTAAGGTAATCTATTGTGTAGAAGCTGCCTTCCCAGAAGCTAAAGACGAAGACATCATGCGTTATACTACAGAAGAATTAAAATACGCTCGTGAACACGAAGGGATGTTCTGGAAATATTTAGTAGATCAGAAATTGTTGTTTGACAATACTGAAAGAGATAAGGCCAATTTATTGAATGAAGGTCCGTATACAGTTGGTCTTCCAGACGACTCTCCCGACAGAATGGGACAGTTTTTAGGATGGCAAATGGTAAAATCCTTCATGGATAAAAATGAAGATGTATCTTTGCCTCAATTATTAGAAATAGACTACAACAAGATTTTACAATCTTACGATACAAAATAATATGTCAGAAGATAAAATAGTAAAAACGTCGAGCATTAAAGTAGACGTTGGAACCAATGAGAACAACGTTCCTGTGCGTATGAAATGGAACGCTGAGGATGGAAATGTGATGGACAAAGAAGCAAGCGCAATGCTACTTTCTTTATGGGATCCGAAGGAAAAAAACACCATGAAAATTGATTTGTGGACCAAGGATATGTCCATCGAAGAAATGAAACAATTCTTCCACCAGACTTTATTGACAATGGCAGACACATTTGAGCGTGCAACAGGTGAAAACTTAATTACAGAAGATTTACGTGATTACTGTTACCACTTTGCACAAAAAATGGAAATCTTACCAGAATAGGTTATACATTATTTACCATAAAAAAAGGCTATCCAATTGGACAGCCTTTTTTTTATGTCTTTACTATCTATTAGATAGTCATGATATCTTTCTCTTTCAACGCTACTTTATCATCAATACGCGCCACGTACTGGTTAGTAATGGTTTGAATTTGATCTTCTGCTGATTTTGCTTCATCTTCAGAAAGTCCGTCATTTTTAAGATTCTTAATGAAATCCATTGCGTCTTTTCTATTGTTACGCACACCTACTTTAGCGTCTTCACCTTCAGCTTTTGCTTTTTTACAAAGATCTTTACGTCTTTCTTCTGTTAACGCAGGAACACTGATAATCAACATCTCTCCGTTATTTTGCGGTGCCAATCCTAAGTTCGCATTGATAATTCCTCTCGAACATTCGTCTAACATTGCTTTTTCCCAAGGTTGTACAGTAATGGTTCTTGCATCAATAGTACTTACGTTTGCTACCTGCGCCAATGGTGTTGGAGAACCGTAGTAATCTACCATTACACTTTGCAACATAGATGGATTTGCTTTACCTGCACGTATTTTCAATAATACGTTATCTAAATGTTCTATTGTTTTTTCGTTCGCACCTTTAAACTCATCGAACGCCATTTGTACTTCCTCAGTCATGTCTCAAATTGTTTTCACAAAAATAAGTAACAAATATAATTAATGTTTGCTTAGGATATGGTTCCCCTAAACTTTTTCGTTGATATAAAAGGAAATTGAACCCGCAAAAAAATTTAAGATAAGTTCATCTTTCTTTCACAGTATATAGCTGCAGAATTATTATTTTAAGACTATGGATAAAAGCAAAGCAAGAGTGGCCAGTAATGCCATCGGAAGATTATACATTACAATGCGACATTTAATGAACCGTGGTTTTTACAAACCCATGGGTGTTTCTGGGAAAACCCTGCGTGAAGCCTTGCTCGAACTCCAACCTGAAATTTATGGTGCCATCGCTGAGGATAAATTAGAAATTAACGGTTTGTTCTATGTGCTCGACCGTTTACCTGAAGGCATAGAAAATTGTAAATTCATCCATTTAACTTCTGACGAAGGCTATAAAGACACACACATTCCAGTAATCATTCCTCCTAAACGTAGAAGAAAATGTTACCTCTTAGACGAAGAACAAATCAATATTGAAATTACCCGCGGTAGATCTGATGTATACGATATACTCACCCACCTTACCTTTCTCTTTATAGAGTCGCATAAAATAGCGCACCATGTGCTAAGAGAAGATGAAAAGGACACTATACGCGAGTGGAAAAAACTAGAAGAAGCCCTGCAAAAGTCAGAATTGACTGAAGAGGAAATTGAACTCGCACTTATTCATACCTCTACCATTATAGGAAGAAGTTTTACAGAAACTAAAAATGTTTACCTCCAATTTGCCAATGAACATCATCCGCACCGCTTTCTTCATTTAATCTATGGTTTGGGAAAACTAGCTTTGGATGAAATCCAAAACAAAGACAAGCGTGTAATTACCTTTTCCAAAACTTTGAGACAACGCATAGGGCATCATATCTACGGAGATATCTGGGCAACGAAACTGAAACAAAAATTACAAGAGTTACAGCTATTAAACAGGCCTCTTCATATTATCTCTGCCAACATGCACAGTGTAATGAATTACCTCTATGGAAAGCAAAGCATGCAAACTGAAAATGCCATGGATTGTTTTCAGCAATTGAGTCAGACAGAAAACAAGGCAGACAGAAAAAAGGTTATGCGCTATGCAAAACAACACGGCTTACATTTTATCAAAGACGATACGGGAACCAATATAGATGTACAAATCATAGATCTTGCTCAAGTGAACCTTAACCATAGTTACTTAGAAAAATCAAAAGCAAGTAATGCCGTATTGTTGGTTATGGACTACGCCTTTGGTGAACAAGCATACGAAAGTATGGACGAATTGTTAAAACCTTTAAGACTTGAAAAAGAAGAAATCAAACTAAAAGTTGAATCCATTTCTATTATGGGTAAAGCAGGTATTTTAGAGGGAGACAAAGGAGATATAATGTTACCTACTGCTCATGTCTTTGAAGGTACGGCCGACAATTATCCTTTCCAAAACGAACTTCACCTTTCCGATTTTCAGCACGAAGATTTGAAGGTACAATGCGGTCCAATGATTACCGTGTTAGGAACCTCTTTACAAAACAAAGATGTATTAGAATATTTCAAAACTTCCACTTGGGGCATGATAGGTTTAGAAATGGAAGGCGCACACTATCAAAAGGCCATACAGAGCGCTTCTAAGATTCGAAAAAGTATTAGCGAGGGTGTTACAGTAAGATACGCTTATTACGCGTCAGATAACCCTCTAAAAACGGGCTCTACCCTTGCCTCTGGAGGATTGGGATTAACGGGTGTAAAACCAACTTATATCATTACTAAAAAAATACTGCAACAAATCTTGAGGTAAGACTTTCCTTATATTTAATTGGCAAACCGCCGGGCCATCCGTTCTAGGTACTTCACGCATGGCAAAGTATCACTAAATATTTTGTGCACTTCCGCTGGTCGTACCCCAACTTTTAAGTGCTGCTAAACCTTGCCCAAAGTAAGCTGCCACTTCTCCCCCTGTTTGAACATAAAAAAAGCCACTCAAAAAAGAGTGGCTCTATATACATTTGAACGAGAATTAATTCTTCATTCGCAATTCTTAATTCTTAATTCTTAATTAACAAGTGTTCCTACTTGATCACCTTCCACAACTTTTCTCAAGTTTCCAGGAGTGTTCATATCAAATACAACGATAGGAAGATCATTTTCCTTACATAAAGTAAAGGCTGTCATATCCATCACGTTTAATCCCTTCGCGTAAACATCGTCAAAACTAATGTTATCGAACTTTTCTGCATTTTCATCCTTCTCTGGATCAGCTGTGTAAATTCCATCTACACGAGTTCCTTTCAAGATTACATCTGCCTCAATTTCTATCGCTCTTAAAGAAGCTGCAGAATCTGTAGTAAAGAATGGGTTACCAGTTCCTGCTCCAAAGATTACAACTCTACCTTTTTCAAGGTGACGAACTGCTTTACGACGAATGTAAGGCTCTGCTATCTCTTTCATTTCAATAGCTGATTGTAAACGCGTCTTAATATCTTGTGCTTCTAAAGCAGATTGAAGCGCCATGGCATTGATCATAGTAGCTAACATTCCCATGTAGTCACCATGTGTTCTATCCATACCTCCTTGTTGCGCTTGAACTCCTCTAAAGATGTTACCACCACCAATTACTATGGCTACCTCAACACCTAGGTCTACGATTTCTTTAATTTGCGTTGCGTATTGCGTAATTCTATCGTTATCAATACCAAACTGCTTATCACCCATGAGTGCTTCACCACTCAATTTTAGAAGAATTCTTTTGTACTGCATCTATTCCTTTTGATTTGGACAAAAATACTTCTAAAATGTATGAAAAAACAAGCTTTTGTATAAAAAATAGCGGAGAGATTTCTGGTTGACGATTATCCGGGATGCGTCTCATACAATTTACCAGAAACAAAAAAGGCCATCCCTAGGGGACAGCCTTTTTTATATTTTGAATAGCTTTTTCTTAGCTTAAAGAGAAACGCTTGAATTCAGTAACAGTTAAGTCTTTATCGATAGACTGTAAGTACTGCTCTACTGATTGCTTGTTATCTTTAATAGAAGCTTGGCTCAACAAAGTGTTTTCTTTGAAGAATTTACCTAAACGACCTTGAGCAATTTTCTCAGCCATTTCAGCAGGCTTACCTTCTTGGATCGCCAAATCTTTACCAACTTCTAATTCTCTAGCAACAGTTTCAGCATCGATTCCATCTTTGTTTAACGCTAATGGATTCATTGCCGCAACTTGCATAGCAACTTGCTTACCAGCTTCTGCATTACCTTCTTTGTTCAAAGCAACTAAAGTAGCCAATTGGTTACCTGGGTGGTTGTAAGCTACAACCTCAGCAGCTTCAACCTTCGCGAAGTTAGATAAATCTAATTTCTCTCCGATTACACCAACTTGCTCAGTAATTTTCTCAGCAACTGTTAATTTATCATCGTATTTCAAAGCGTTCAATTCTTCAACTGAAGAAGCACCGTTTTCCATACCGATGTTTAAGATAGAAGTAACAAAGTTTCTGAAGTCATCATTCTTAGCAACGAAGTCAGTCTCACAGTTCAACTGTAACATGTAACCAACGTTTCCTTTAGACTCAGCGAAGATAACACCTTCTTTAGCTTCGTTTTCACCTCTCTTAGCAGCAACTTTTTGCCCTTTCTTACGAAGGATGTCGATTGCTTGTTCGAAATCTCCATTTGCTTCAGATAATGCCTTTTTACAGTCCATCATCCCAGCTCCTGTCTTATCTCTTAATTCTTTTACTTGTGCAGCTGTAATTGCCATGTGTAAAAAATTTTATTCAATTAGTATTTTATTCTTCTTCTTCTTTTGCTGCTGCAGCCTTTGGAGCTTCAGTTTTAGCAGTCTCCTTTTTTGGAGCCTCTTTCTTAGCAGCTTTTCTTTCTTCTAAACCTTCTTTGATAGAAGATGTAACAGCATCCATAATGATAGAGATAGATTTTGTTGCATCATCGTTAGATGGAATAGCGAAATCAACTGGACGTGGGTCTGAGTTAGTATCTACCATAGCAAATACTGGAATATTCAAACGCTTCGCCTCTTTCAACGCAATGTGCTCTTTCAATACATCAACGATGAAGATCGCTGCTGGCTGACGAGTCATATCTGCGATAGAACCAAAGTTCTTTTCTAATTTCTCTCTCTGACGTGTTTTGAATAGACGCTCTCTTTTAGAAAGTGTATCCCAAGTTCCATCTGTCTTCATTTTGTCGATAGATGTCATCTTACGAACTGACTTACGTGTTGTAGCGAAGTTAGTTAACATACCACCTGACCATCTTTCAGTAACGAATGGCATGTTCACTGTGCTAACTTTATCAGCGATAATTTCTTTCGCTTGCTTCTTAGTAGCAACGAATAAAATTTTCTTTCCTGACTTAGCAATTTGCTTCATTGCTGCACACGCTTGATCCAAGTGAGCAATTGTCTTATTTAAATCGATAATGTGGATACCTTTTTGCTCAGCAAAGATGTAAGGAGCCATCGCTGGATTCCACTTTCTTTTAAGGTGTCCAAAGTGTACACCTGCGTCTAATAAATCTTTAAATTCTACTTTTGACATTTTAATTTTCTTTATTGTTTACGTTCCTTTAGTATCAGGGCCTGAGGGTTTCTAATGAAAGAAAGGGTTCTCAAGAACTTAGATGCTAAACAAGCGCCAAAATATAATCTTCGATTAACGTTTCGAGAATTGGAATTTCTTACGAGCTTTCGGCTGACCTGGCTTCTTACGCTCAACCATTCTTGGGTCACGCGTCATTAAACCTTCAGCTTTCAATGCTGGCTTCATTTCCTCATCAATTTTTACAAGAGCTCTTGAGATACCTAAACGGATAGCTTCTGCTTGTCCATTTACTCCTCCACCTGCTACGTTGATTTTAACGTCATACTGTCCAACAGTTTCAGTTAATTCAAACGGCTGAACAATCTTAGATTGTAATACAGCTACTGGGAAAAACTCCTTGTAATCTCTATTGTTAACAGTAACATTTCCAGTTCCCTTAGTAAGGTAAACTCTAGCTACTGAAGTTTTTCTTCTTCCTAATGTGTTAATTACTTCCATTTTTCTTATTTGAATGATTCAAGATCAAAATTCGCTGGCTTCTGTGCTTCATGCTTGTGCTCAGCACCTTCAACCACGATTAAATTTCTGTACAACTGGCGACCTAATTTGTTCTTAGGTAACATTCCTTTAACAGCCATCTCTACCATACGGATAGGACGCTTAGCCATTAACTCTTCTGCAGTTAATGAACGCTGTCCACCTGGGTAGCCTGTGTGACGGATGTAAGTTTTGTCTGACCACTTGTTTCCTGAAAGTACGATTTTCTCTGCGTTAATAACGATTACGTTATCACCACAATCTGCGTGAGGAGTGAAGTTGGGCTTGTGTTTACCACGGATCAACTTCGCTACCTTACTTGCTAGACGACCTAAAGTCTGTCCCTCTGCATCTACTAACAACCACTTTTTATCAGCAGTTTCTTTGTTACCAGATACTGTTTTGTAACTTAATGTATCCACTCTTTTTTAATTTATTAAATAAGACAATTTCCCCATTCCATACTTGAAACGGGGCTGCAAAGATAGTACAAGTAAATTTTATTCACAAGTCCTCGGTGGAAAAGATTGATAAAGGATTGATTTATTGTTTATTTGCTCACTTGAGACTGAACAAAACTAAACAAAAAAGCGTCACCTCAAAGAGGTGACGCCCTAACTTTTTCAAAATAAGAATCCTTAGAACTTATAACCAATGCTTAGGCTCATCATTAAGTTATGGATCGTAATCGTTCCACTATCTACGAAAAGGTGGTGGAACCATAAATCTTGTCTAACACCAGCATTACTTTCATAGGATGTATATTCAGCCCTGTCGAAAAAATCAGTGTCTAAAGAAAAGCCAACTCTAAAATGTGATTTAAAAGTTTTACTAATGGTTGTACCTATGTTCGCTTTGAGCCAAGTATTACCTGAAGATAGATTTAACATAACATTTCCTGACGTTAGTGGATAGGAATTTTTGGAAGGGTAATGTTTTCCCGTTAATAAAACTCTTGGAGATATATCTATTCCTAATTTTTGGATAGAAATGTTTCTTGCCACCCCCCATTGAATCATTGATTTATTTACTGAAACGGTTTCTGTTGTAAGTGCTGGATTGTCACTTGAAGTAGTAGACAAATCGTGGTCATACCTAACACTTTTAAAATTCACTTGAAAAGCATGAGAATATTGCGCTAGCAAACTCCACTTTTTAGATTTGGAAATAGGCGTTTGAAAATAAATAGAGAGCCCCGTTTCATTCTGTTTATAGAAGTCTCCTCTTTCCGTTTTTCCAATTTTCTCACCTTTCGTTTTTTGAATGGGAGTCTGGAAGGGAGCTACAGACCAATACGTCCTAACACCAATCTCTTGGGCAGAAATGGAAAATGTAAAAGATAGTAGTGTGAAAATGATTAGTTTTTTCATGATATTAGGTTTTATGATAACAAGTTACACGAAAAATATTTTTCAGCCTTGCATTTTAACAAAAAAAGCGCCACCTCAAAGAGATGACGCTTCTGTATAATATATGACAAAGCTCAGTAAAAAACATTACCATAATGAATACCTTCAGTTTTATAACAATTCAATTTGAGAGAATACCAATTGGTCTTTCTTCATATAGTAGTATGTCACCTTATTACTATCATCACTTGGCAAAGCATCGAAATAGTAGATTCTTCCTAAATCACCTAAGGCATCCTCAGGTAATTCGTTCTCTAAATAATCTTTATCTGATGAAATGGTAGCGGCACATAAAGACAAAGAACTAAACATTCCTTTTCTTTGAATGAATACTAAGATCATTTCTCCATCTTTTTCAGTTACATATTTGAAGTTACTCATTTTATATGCTTCTAGTAAACCTCTAAGCTGGGTAACACTTGTTGCAACTCCTTCCACAACAATTTTGTTGGCTTTATTTTTTACCACTTGCACATTTTTAAGGGCAAGTCGTTCATCAATTTCTAAGATGACAAAAGATCCAAATCTAAACGCCGTATTAATCGTAAACGCCGTTCCTCCACCTGCTCCTATAGTTGCAGATCCTCCTACAGAAGGACTTAACTTTACAGTTTCTGTGATAATTTTAAAACCTTCACCAGATCTTACGACATCATTAATAATGAATTGAGGAGAATCTTTAATGTTGTCGTCGTTATTTTTTATGGTTGTTGAAATTTTCGGACTAATCTTTCTAGACCAGTTGTATTTAATATCCTTGACAACGTCACCTTTTTTATTGTAAGATTTCAAAAAGACACCATCTGGTCGAGCACCCTTATCAGAGTATTGACCAAAGAGTACAACATCTTCATTGAACACTTTAATTTTACCTGCAACGTTATAAATACCTACACCGTACATTTCATTAAAAACAGTCTGACCCTCATTGTCAATTTTCATCACAAACTGTTCGTAATTATCCTTTTTCATTCCTTTTCCTTGTAGGTAAGAAATAATTACATTGCCTTGCTCATCTGTGATT
>NZ_JBVCPV010000120.1:0-9143 GCF_057456495.1 Lishizhenia sp.
ATGATCTTCACCACCCGTCAAAACATCGTGTAAGAAAGAAGCTCCTATTCCAGCATTTACCAAGTACGTTCCTTCTTTCAGCTCACGTTCAAGTTGTCTATTATTGAGCAAACTATTTTCTGGTATAGTTTTCAAATAAGCTTTCTTGGCTCTTCTTCTATCGCCTTGTAACGTATACTCCAAGCCCAAACTAAAATAACTATAGGTTTGCGTGTAAGTTCCAAAAGTGGGTTCGTCAAAATTGTAAAATTCATAGGACCCTGATCTAAAAACATGATTCGAATAATTGTACCTTGCCTTTAGCAATAAACCAGGAACCTTTTTATGTTCATATCCTAATTCTACGAAGTATGAAGGAGCTATACTCGGCCCTTCTTCCCTACCAATTTCATTAAACCTAAAAATGTCGTAATCGGATCCATTTTGAAACCTGATACCATAGCCCCCTGTCCCTAGAAGATTCGAATGCCCTTCAGGTTTATCAAACCACAGCATGGCTCCAGCAGAAATATTTAAAGTACTATTCTCAAGTAAAGGAAGTCTATACTTAAAGTACAATTCTGGTACTATAGTAGGATTATTATCTCCAATCCTGAAGTTAATATCATCGAAGCTAAAGTTGTATTTCTCGCCATTGGGTTGATATACTTGATGATCCATATTTCCATCAATTTCGAGTCCCAAGTTCATACTAGGAAATACAAAATTCGCATTTACACCTATTTCAAAATTAGATTTTACGGGTAGAGCCCATCCTAAATAAAAATTAGGACTAACAGACGGTTTACTGCGCATAAAGTCATTCCCTGTATTTTCAAATTCTACAGGATTCATAAACATTGCATCTGTACCGAAATGGAACTTTAATTTTGAAGCTTGCTCTTGAGCATTTACTCCTTGGAACATTTGGAACAAAATAGCTCCAAACATCAATGATTTTTTAAGTGGTTTGTTCATTTTGATGAATTGATTATTCAAATAATTTTTAAATTAAATCGCCACAAAACTATACCTTTAATTCAATCCATTTAAGTTTTTGAAAATTTTAACATCTATTCGTTTAGTCTGAACAGAAATCTCATTAAAAACGTAGATCGACTTCCTTTTGAAACAGTTCTTCCCGTAAATACATTTTAACTTCCCTTTTTGTAGTAATAATAGTTCGTTTGTGAGTTTTTATACAGACCTATTTGATAGTGATAAGCAAAGTTTAAATACAATTTCTTTCCTAGTTTCAAATCCTTTGATAAACCTACATTAATTGTTGTGTAATTATTCTTTAGGTTCAGTGTATTGTATTGCACATACCAAACATTTCCTGTAGACACAGAATTCATGTTTACCTCATCTAATACAGCTGTTGTATCTCCAAGACTGTTATTTAAACTTCCAAAACTCAAACCGGCATTAATATTTAAATAATTGTAATTCTTGGGTCCTACAATGCTGTACCCTATACCCAAACTTATTTCATGTGCGCTTTGCTTCGCCATTCGACGTGTGGGTATAGCGGCTGACGAATTGGTAATCCAACCGCGGGTATACTTGTAAGTGCTGTACCTCCCAAACCACAACCAATGCTTCTTTAATGCTTTTTCAACCCCAAATTCCAATACCGGCGTAGCATTACCTCCAGATCTTATATCGTTCTTTTCCCCCAGCGTTCTATCGTGTAAACTTCCTATACCGAGACCTGCCTTTACCGCCCAGGTTCCCGGAACTATTTTCCTTTCCAATTGATTGTTGGATAATCCTGTTTCTTCATCAATTTTCCTCAGGTACTCAAACCTTTGTCTTATCTTTTTAAAAGGAACATTATAGCGCAGCCCCAAACTTAAATAAGAATAAGATTGTGTAAAACTACCCGAACTCGTATATCCAAGGTTTAAAAGCTTGTAACTTCCATAAACTCTGTCAAAATAACTATAGTTATATCGAACGTTAAAAGATAAATGTGGCCAAGAATTAGGATGATAATCTAATTGCCCAAATATTGAAGGAAAGAAGGGAGTGATATATTGGTGAGCATCTTGGGTTAAACTGTACAGTTGTTTTTCCTCTCCATTACCACTCGGTAAATACTTTTCCGCCAACTGTTCTCCCAAACTATTTCCCTCATTAAACCACAACATTAAGCCGCCACCTACTGCTAGGCTACCACCGGGTTTCAAGTCTATGATTCTCTGAACGTAGGCTTCTGGTGAAATTCGAATAACTTGGCCTGAGTAAATGTCCATTTCATCTTCTACGAGGTGAAGTGTCGTACCATTTTCATCCACAAAATTGTGCCCCTCCTTTAAATCGAGTTGATATCCCAATCTGAAATTTGGAACATAAAAATTCAAACGGAATCCAAATAAATTTCCTTTCTCTGAGAAGTGCGAATAACCTATATTGAAATTAGGCGCAGGAGAAACCGTACTTTTCATATGCATTATCCCTGAATTATTGAATTTAACAGGGGACATAAGCATAAGGTCTGATCCTAAAATGAAATTGTGTCGATTAAGCTGCCCAAATGCGCATAAAAAAAGGGATGAAACATTAACAAGTGCTATGACCAGTGTAACCTTCATCCCTCTATACATTTTGAATGTTTATTAAAACTTATATTTCAATCCTACCAAAAATTGTTGTTGCGTTCCGTCCATAAAGGAGCTCGTTGCATTACTCTGCTCATTTCCTACCGTATAGTAATCTATATTCGTTACAAAGAATTTTCGAAGACCAAATTGTGTATTATAAGCCAAACTTAAATACATACCCTTAAAAAGCTTAAAATCTTTAGATAACTGGAAACTTAGCGCAGAATACCAGTTGTGGTTTAAATCAAACGTGGCTTTATAACTATACAAATCTCCTTCCTGCTGATTACTCTGAGTTATCGTTAATCCTGAACTACCATTGGGTCCTTTCTGATCCATTACAAATCCATTTTCAAAACCAACTGCTACGTTAAAATAATTGTAGTTCTTAGGACCAATAACTCTATACCCTAATTGTATACCTATTTGTGAAGCCCAAAAAGCATTCCCTCCATCTCCAGAGAACGGACCAATATTATAACTGCGTTTGTCCCAAATCTCCAATACTGAAATTGCACCAGCAACAAAGAAATTTCTTCTTATTCCCTTTTCAATGTTGAGTCCATAATATTGTCCCACTAAACCTCCATTCTTAAAGTGATTTAAACCACCTTCCATCTTATTCAACATTCTAGCCCCCCCAGTATTCACACCTATAAATAAAGCGTTAGGAGCAATAAATCGTTGTTCTTGTTTAGGGGTTAAAACAATTTCCTCTTGCTTCTTTTGTCCTAAAGTAAAAGAACTAAATACGAGACTCGCCGCAATAAGAGTGATAAAGATTTTCATGGTATATTGATTTTAGTTGTGGTAAGAACGATTATTATGAATACTTATTGAAATCTATTCAACTTTTTTCCAAAGCTTAATCTTTCTATCATCGCCGGCAGAGATAAACTCCTCTGCATTTAGTTTGGAGAGTGAGTTCACCGTGTGGGTATGTCCTTTTGATTTGACATCTATTCTCTGTAGAATTTCAAGGCTTTCTGGTTCCCAAACTTTAACCGTTTTATCAAAACTAGCACTTACCAATACGTTGCCCATATCGATTAAATCGTACACAGCATAGTTATGTGCAGGCACTTCTTTGATCAGTTTTTCACTTTTCCAATCCCACAGTCTCAAATAAGCATCCTTTCCCCCAGTGTAGAGAATATCGTTCTTCACTAGGGCAACATTTGCTCCCATGCGGTGCGATTTCAGCGTTACGATTTCATTGTAGAAATTACATTCTAAAATACGCGTAGTACCATCTTGACAGGAGAGAATTACCAATTCACCTTCGTCTGCTAAAGTCATGGACCTTATTTTACCACAGTTTAAAGGTAGGATGAGTTTCAATGAAAAGTCCTCCGCACTCCATACAGAAAAATAGCCATCGGCATCTGTTGCGTAGAATTCTGACTTTTTAGAATTATAACACAATGAAAAAACTCCAGATTTATGCTGGGCGAGGTTTTTAATTTCTTGTTTTTGCTCTAAGTCAATAACATGTACATTACCCTTTGATGAACCGATTACCAAATGTTTATCTGCATTGATTAAACAAATACTGTACGCGGCATTATCTAGCTTTATGGCAAAGGCGTCTTGCTCACCACTTTCTACATTCCAACGCGCAATAAACTTGTCGGCACTTGTGGTAAAAAGAAAACCGGAGTCATCTACAATAGTGTCGTAGATGGCCCCGGCATGACCTGTTATTATCTTTTCTAAGCTAAAAATCATTCTTCTTCTTCAGAAGCTACTTGTTTTAAACGTGTAGCGTAATCCTCTGGTAAATATTCAAAGAAAGTATCACCTCTTAATCCTAAACGTAAACATTCTAAAGGAATCATTTCGTTGTGTGCAATATTTCCAAGGTTTACTTCAGCTCCAAATAATTTAACAAACCATACTTGTTGGTTTTTCTTTGGCGCTTCCCATAGAATATCTTCTGGTTTTACTTTGGCAATAATCTTGTTGATCAACATAGTGTGTGCTGTACCGTTTGGTCTAAAAACACCTACCGTACCACTTTCTCTACCTTCTGCAATCACCTTCCAAGAACCTGCTTCCAATTCTGTACTCATCATTTTAATCCACTTATTCGGTGAAATTAAAATTCCAGAATCTTTTGAACCAACTTCAGACAAAACAGTTCTGTCTTTCGCCATGCTGTGAATCAATTCACATTTTTTATCGTGAGGTATGATAATAGATCCATCAGAAATTTCTGCTAAATCTAAATCGTACTTGTCTAAAATTCTAAGGTAATCTTCGTGCATTCCACGTGCGTAAAATGCTTCAAATAATGTTCCTCCGAAGTAAGGACGTATGTTTGCCTCCTTATACAACTTTAACTTTTCTTCCAAGTCTGGAGTCACGAAAGAGGTTCCGAAACCAAATTTTACGATGTCTGTAAGATGACCTGACGCCTGTATAAAGTTTTCTACCTCGTTAATGCTCAACCCTTTGTCCATCATCATTGTTACACCTGCGTTCCTAGGCTTTGATGATCGTTCTGGTATAAAGGATAAATTAAAATTCATAAGTGTGTTTAATTTTCTATTCGGTCCCGAAAACCACTAATGTTTTTAGCTTCGGGATAATGCAAAAATAACTTTTTAGCCAAATCTGCATCCTTATTTATAAGATTATCTAATATTAGATATGCGTTGGTGTATTCTTGATTTTGGTAATAAGCGTAAACGCGTATTAAGTCAAGTTCTGGCATCTTCTGAAATCCTGGATTACTCTCATATATAGATTCTACCAAATAAGGAGCTTCTCCCGCTAAAAACTTCAAGTAATCCAAAGCAAGATCTTCGTTGGTATCATCCAACTTCACTCCTTTTTCATACATTTCCAATGCATCTTCGACGCGTTCATCTTTTTCAAAAACACCTGCTAGCACATGGTAAAACGATGCGTTATCTGGGGCCAATTCTATGGCTTTGCTCACCAATTTAATTGCTTCCTCTGTTCTTCCTTCCAAATCATTTACGATTCCCATTCCCAACCAAGCTTCTGGCAGATGTGGATTTAAAATCGCCGACCTATTGTAACAGTTCATGGCCAAATCTAATTCGCCCAAGTCCTCATGACATTCCCCCATATAACTTAAGATTAAGGCATCTTCACCTTCCATCTCTAAACACTTCTCAAAGCACTCTAAAGCTTTTCTGGGCTTACTATTGGAAAGAAATGCATTTCCTAAATTAAAGTAAGCGGGAGGAAAATCATCATTGATTAATATGCTATAATCATAGGCCCAAATTGCTTTTTCGAAATTATCTACTTTCAAATAAGCATTTGCCAAATTGTACCATGCCGTAAAACTGTAAGGGTTTTCGTCTATGTAATCTTTAAACGATTTAATGGCTTTCTTGTACTCTCCTAACTGATCGTAACAAAAAGCAATCTCATAAACCGCTACCTCGTTTTTCGGGTTTTCGGCAATGGCTCTTTTTAAAATATTTACGGATGATTTGTAATCTTTTATATTGTTATATTCCATGGCCAAATCAAGATAAATCTCATCTTTTTCCATGTCATCTGCCAACTCTAATGCTAAGTTGAAATAACGAATAGCATTTTTAGAATCTCTTAATTGACTAAAAGAACCAGCTTTGGTAAGTACTAATTCTAAATTCCTTGGATCCATTTTCTCCAAGTCATTTAAAATTTCCAAGGCTTCTTTTAATTCACCATTCGCAGAAAGAATTTGCGCCTTTCTTAACAAAAACATAGTATTGAACGGAAAGTGACTCAAGGCCATTTCCACTCCCCACTTTGCTTTTTTGTAGTTGCTCGAAATGATAAAATGATCAATCAAAGCCTCCAAACGATCTGAATCCATGAATCGAAAATCGTCTTTTCTATACATGGCGTTGAAGGCATTTAAGTCCTCATTGAATTCTCTTTCTGAAAAATATTCTTCCTCTTCCTCGTACATACCTCTCTAAAATTAATCAGAATTTAAGCCTGTTATACACCGTTAACTCTAGAGTTATAAACAGGAAATTAACAATCAGCCCACTAAACAGGAGCCACCATGTGCATCAATTCTGCACAAATTAACGCTCCCCAAGTTCCAAAGAAGTATCCTACTACAGCCATAATTACACCTACTGTTGTTAAAGCAGGGTGAAAGGCATTGGCCACTACGGGCGCAGAAGCTGCTCCTCCTATGTTTGCTTGACTTCCTACTGCTAAGAAGAAAAACGGAGCTCTTATTAATTTCGCTACCAGTATAAGTAAACCGGCGTGAACGGCAATCCAAATTAGTCCTACAAAGATAAGCAATGGTTTACTGAAAATAGCAGAAATATCTACCTTCATCCCTATCGTCGCTACCAAGACATATAAAAAGATAGATCCGAATTTAGAAGCACCAACTCCCTCGTATTGACGGGCCTTGGTAAAACTTAAAATCAATCCGTAAATTGTAGATAAAACAACCATCCAGAAGAACTGACTTCTAAATGTACTCCCTTTGTCAAGGATACCCTCGAAGAATGACGATAATACGTCTCCCAAGAAGTGAGCTATTCCCACACCAATAAACACAATTCCGAACATAACCATGTAGTCTTTTAATGTTGCTTTACGTTCCATCTCGGCATTCATTGTTTCCACTCTTACTACCAATTCATCAATGGCTTTGTTATCTGCTTTTAACCACTTATCAATTTTAGAACGTTTTCCAATACCAAATAAGATCACGGCCATCCAAATATTAGCGACTACTATATCCACAAGTACCATTCCCCCAAACAAGGTTTCTTTGTATTTGTAAACCTCCAACATCGCTGTTTGATTGGCTCCTCCACCTATCCAGCTTCCCGCAATGGTCGACAAACCTCTCCATGTCGCTTCGTTTCCTGTTCCTCCTACTGTTTCCGGAGAAATAAAAGAGAATATCCATACAGCAAAAACTCCACCTACGATTACTCCAACGGTTCCGGTAACAAACATGATGAAACTTTTTGGCCCTAAACGAACCAAACCTTTTAAGTCCATCGACAAAATCAACAAAATTAAACTGGCCGGCAATAGGTACCTGCTGGCCATGTGATATAACCCACTAAATTCTCCACTTATAATTCCCATACTACTCAAAGCAGCAGGCAACATGTAACACATGAAAAGGGCCGGGATAACGGTATAAAATTTCTTCCAGTACGTATTTCCAGAGTTAGAAGTGTAGAACACAAAAGCGAGAACTACCAGCAATAAACCAAAAACAACCTTATCGTTTTTTATCATCGGTTCATGCACCTCTTGTTCTAAAAAGGACATTTTGAAAGGAGTTGCACTGCTTTTTAAAGCTTGCACCTCCCCATTTATCATTGGATGAATAGCTATTGAAATGATACCGTTTGGACCAGGGTTTCTAAAAACTGCGTTCCCGAAATTGGCGAAATAACTGGTATCTTTATTAAAGACAACCTCTACAGAATCTGATTGAGCAAATAACCTTCTATCTTCGTCTGTAAAGTTCAAATAAAAATAGGCTTCTGCGGTAAATTCCATTCCACTAAATGAATAGTCCTTACTCTCAGAATTCGCTAATACTTCCGTTGGAATTTCATCACTCAATAAGAGCAAAGAATCATTTTCTACTACCACAAAGTTTTCAGTTTGTGACCAGAGGTTAACACTCAAGAATAGTGTAAGAAATGCTAATAAAATTTTCATAATCCTTCCAATTTGGAAGGCAATAATAGGAATAATAAAACAAAAGTGAGAATTATGCTTCGAAGTGGACTTTGATCTTAACATTAAATAAATGTACACCGTCTTCCAATTCTTCAAAAGAGTACTTCACGTAGTTGCTCGATTTTAGCACCATAGTAATGAGTCCTAATCCAGCACCACCAAGTTCTGACATAAAACCATTATTCAATATTTCTATGTAATGCTTTTTGATTTCATCATCATTCATGGATTTTAGTTCCGTCAATTTACCATCAATTATGTTGATACTTTCGTCATTCACCAAATTAGCAAACTGCATACACACTTCTTTCTGATTATTGGCGATAAACACATAGCCTAAACTTTCGTCATCATCCACAAAATCACTATGTTTTCTTATGTTCTGAAGTCCTTCAATTAAGATGCTAAAGACTCTTTTAATAATGCTTTTCTTTTGATTTTTCTCGCGAAGTTTTTGTTCAACGCTTTCTGGGATGCTGTTTACAATATCTTTAGAAAACTGTCCTGCATAGGCTACCAGAACGTTATAATTCTCACGCTGTAAACATTGTTCGGTATCTTCAAAATAGTTTTGAAGTTTCACCGCAGTTTTCTCTGTAACTCTAGCCATTTATTTGATGTAGTGTAGTAATGCTCTTTTACAATATAAGAGAATTTCGTAATATTTAACTCAATTCAATTGCCGTAAAAATTGAAAAATTTACTAAAATACACTTTAAAAATCAATTCAACTAATTAAGTAGTGGTTAAAGCGATTGTAAACCAATACTTTTAGCTACGTGTTAAACTTTTCTCAATATTGTTGAAAATTCTTGCCACCGCAGGGCATACTTCCGTATTTTTCAAAGTAAGATC
>NZ_JBVCPV010000121.1:0-9127 GCF_057456495.1 Lishizhenia sp.
AAAATGGTCAGGTTGCCAGAGAGGGTGTTTACGTATATCGTTTAAGTTTACGCGATGGAAATGGTATAGAAGTATTACGTCATGGACACCTTACTTTATTAAATGCCACAGGCCAATAATTTTTTGTCTAAACAAGCACAAAAAACTACAATTTTTAAGCTACTATTTCACCCCTCTAAATCTTCTTGCTATCTTTGATTAACTATGGACGAATTTGAATCTTATTATCCCCAAAAACCACATTTGGTAGAGAAGGAAAGTAGAGGGAATATGGCGTCAACCGTATTTTCCTTGTTGCTTTTCATCATTACTTTTGCGTGGATACTAGGCGGTGATTATAGCTTTATTTTCATGTTGGTGGCTGTTTTGGTGATTCATGAATTGGGTCATTTTACTCTCATGAAAATATTCAATTATAAAAATGTACGCATGCTCTTTGTTCCTTTAATGGGGGCTTTTGTACATGGGAAAAAGAAAATCTATTCTCAAAAAGAGAGGGCACTTGTTTTACTAGCGGGGCCGCTTCCTGGAATTCTGGTCGGTTTAGGGTGTTTATACTTTGGAGCCGATACAGAGATGAGCTGGCTGTTAGAAATAGGAGTGTTATTCTTGGTGCTGAATGTGTTGAATTTAATTCCACTAGATCCTTTAGATGGAGGACAGTTGCTTAAAAACATGTTTTTCGGAAAATTCGAATTGGTACAATTGATTTTTGCGCTTATATCTTCTCTTGCCGTAATTGTTGCGGGATGGATATGGCAAGAATGGATCATCGTTGGTTTTGGATTCTTCTTGGGAATACGTGTGAGAAACATCCAGAAGTTATACAACATTCGAAAAGATATGAAGGAGGAACATTTGGCCTATGTTTCTACTTATGAAGAATTAAGTAATAAAGATTTTGCCGGAATCAAGCAAATAGTAATGGAATATACTCCAGCGCTTAAGGTCTATGAAGAGCAAGCTCCTCAAGAGAAGTTTGACGCAATAATCGCCTCGCAAGTAAATGGAGTGCTCATAGCTCCGACCAAAAAAGATGCAAGTTTTCTTTTTAAATTGGTTGTTATGGCCATATGGGTAGCTTCTTTTGCGGCGAGTATTTACATGGTATTACACACGAATTTTTCTACAATTTTCAATGAATTATAAGATAGGAGAGAAGGTCACTTTTATGAGTGAAGCAGGTTATGCTATTATCCAATCCTTCAAAGATGCAAATACAGTTGTTATCCAAGATGAAACAGGGTTTAACAGAGATTATCCCATTTCTGAATTGGTGAAAATCCAAAGTGAAAATTACGCGGGTGGAGGCTATGCCGACAAGGATAACATAGAATACGAAGCAGAAATTAAGCATACCATCAAAGAACAACGCCTAGATTTCGACACTACAGACAAGCAACAAATTTGGGAGATAGATTTACACATGCACGAAATCGTGGATGATGAATCTGGTTTTGATGGTGGCGCTAAATTGAGAAAACAAGTACGTGAATTTAAAGCTTTCTACAAAAAAGCACGTAAGCACCATATACGAAAAATTGTAGCCATACATGGTGTAGGTGAGGGAATCTTGAAAAATGAAATCCGAACGTATTTAGATACACAAGAATTTTTAGAATATTACGATGCCGATTACCGTGAATACGGAAAAGGAGCAACAGCAGTTGAATTACAATATAAATAGTATGAAAAAGATAATCGTTTTAGGCGCATTGTTTAGCCTAGTCGCTTGTGGAGAAGCAAGCAAGAAAGAAGTAGTAGTAAAAGAGGAAGTTAAAATTGTTAATGGAGACACTACTATTACAAGAAAAACAGAAGCTGTTGATGCTGAAAAGACAGGTGAAGCGCAAAAAGAAGTGAATATCCGAATTGTTGGACCAAAAGAGTTTGAGCACATTGCGGCAGATGAAAATGGAAACATGATAGATGTTAGAACTGCTGGTGAGTTTGCGGAGGGTCATTTAGAAAATGCGAAGAACCTAGATATAACAAACGGAGACTTTCAAGCGGCTATGGAAACGATGGATAAATCAGAAACTGTAATGGTTTATTGTAAGTCGGGTGGTAGATCTGCGAGAGCGAGACAAATGCTAGAGGCTGCTGGTTTTGAAAATATCGTTGAAATGGAAGGTGGCTATATGAATTATTTGCGTGTTCAGGAAGCTAACTCTAATCAATAAGCATAGTAGTTCTTTCTACATTATTCTTAATTTTGCGGCATGTTAATGTTTCTCAATGGAGTGGCAGGCTCCGAAATATTCGTAATACTTTTATTTGTACTCATTTTCTTTGGGGCAAAGAGTATTCCTGGGTTGGCTAGAACCTTAGGTCGTGGATTCCGACAAATTAAAGACGCAAGTCAAGAAATCCAAGATGAAATTTCTAAATCAACGCAGAGCATGAAAAAGGACCTTAATTTAGAGGGACGTGCAAGAAATCTTCAGGATAATATTCAAAGGCCGTTAGATCAGATGGCGCAAGATATAGAGGAAGGTCTGGAAGGTGGAGTGGTTCATCGTAAACCTCCTCGCCAATACGTTGCTCCTCAAGCTCCAGAAAAGAAGGAGGACAGTAAGCCATTGGACCAAGCGCATAATAATCAGACAGAGAACAAGAATACACCAGAAGCATAATGTTAATAGACTTAGGAATACTCGTTGGAGGATTAATCGTACTTATTATTGGAGGAGAATTTTTAGTTAAAGGTGCTGTTGGTATAGCTTTTAAAGCACATTTATCTACCTTAGTTATTGGATTAACTGTTGTTTCTTTCGGAACCTCTGCACCTGAATTGTTGGTTTCCATTCAAGCTGCTTACAAAGGAGCTCCTGATATTGCCATCGGTAATGTAGTTGGATCTAACATCGCAAATATTTCCTTAGTTTTAGGTATTACAGTTATGGTCTATGGTTTAACCGTAGCACGCGATACTAAAATATATGATTGGCCTAAAATGTTTTTGAGTTCAATTCTCTTCTACATTTTTGCATACGATGGTATTATTGTATGGTTTGAAGGGATGATCATGTTAATTCTTCTGGTATTATACATCGCCTTTATTGTTACAAAATCACGTAAGCAAACCAAGAAAGAAATTGCAGAAAGTGACGAGGAAGAATTAGAAGCTCCATCCACTCTAGGGAAATCGTTTTTGTTTTTAGCCATTGGTTTGGTGGGACTTTACTTTGGTGCAACATGGTTACTTCAAGGGTCGGTATCTCTTGCTCAAGAAGCAGGTTTAAGTGAACGTGTAATTGGTATTACGATTATTGCCTTTGGAACTTCAGTTCCAGAATTAATCACCTGTGTTGTGGCTGCCTACAGAAAAGAAACAGCAATATCTATCGGGAACTTAATCGGTAGTAATATTTTTAACATCATGGCTGTAATAGGTATTACTGCAATTATTCATCCGATTAAAGTCAGTCAACCAGCTTTAGATTTTGATTTTATATGGATGATAGGTTTTGCATTATTGCTATTGCCTATGATATGGTTAGGGAAAAAAGTAGGTTTTTGGAAAGGACTCATTCTTTTTGGAACCTATGTCACCTATATCGTTTTATTACTCATAGATAATTCTGCTCACTAATTTATGCCCCTACTTAACTCCAAAAGAACCCTCATGCTTGCCTTATTGGCAACGGGGATGGCAGGTATAGTAGCGGAGTATATATTGGCTACTTTGGCCACTTACTTTTTAGGAGATTCCGTTTTTCAATGGACAATTATCTTATCCCTGATGCTCTTTTCCATGGGCTTGGGAAGTAGAATTAGTCGCTGGATTAAAACAAACTTAGAGGCTTGGTTTGTGGGGATAGAATTTACCCTTTCCATCCTAACATCACTATCCTCACTTTTCGTTTATTTGTTGATGCCGCATCTTTCTAATTTGGCACCTTCTATATACGTTTTGGCAATAATCATTGGGGCCCTGATTGGAATGGAAATCCCCTTGGTTACTAGGATAAATGCTAAGAATGCAGAGCTAAGAACCAACATTAGCGAGGTCATGGAGAAGGACTATTTTGGGTCTTTACTCGGTGGTTTATTTTTTGCTTTTATTGGAATTAAGTATCTAGGAATTACCTATACACCATTCATCGTGGGCGGTGTAAACCTCATTGTGGCTGTATTGGTTTTTTTCAAGTTTAAAAAGTACATCCTTGCAGGCTTGTTAAAGAAATTAAGTGTATTTGGTGTAGTTGTGGTGTTCGCAATTTTTGGTGGACTCTATTTTTCTGAACCAATTGTATTGTACGGAAATCAAAACTTATACACTGGAAAAGTTGTGTTTAGTGAGCAAACGCCTTATCAAAAAATTACCATTACCAAATGGCAAAAAGATTATTGGCTCTATTTAAATTCAGGGAAACAACTCAGTACATTTGATGAATGGATGTACCATGAACCCTTGGTGCATCCTGCAGTTCAATTGGCGGGTAAACCCAAACATGTTCTATTGATGGGGGCGGGTGATGGTTGTGCCATCCGAGAGTTATTAAAGTATCCTTTTATTGATAGTATCACCTTGGTAGATTTAGATCCAAGAATGATAGAAATTGGTCAAACTCAACCTATTTTAAGGAAAGTGAATCAAGATGCGTATCAATCTTCTAAAGTAAATGTAGTAGTAGGTGACGCTTTTAATTATCTGGAGAAAACACCAAAAGTTTACGATGTAATTATTGCAGATTTTCCAGATCCAAGAAGTGTTGATTTAAGTAGGTTGTACTCTAAAGAAATGTACAATTTAGTATATCATCGTCTTTCTCAACGCGGAGTTTTCATTACTCAAGCAGCAAGTCCATATTATACTACCAAGGCATTTCGCTGTATAGAAAAAACAATGGAAGCAGCTAATTTTCAGGTATTACCCTTACACAATCATATCTATACTTTTGGAGAGTGGGGGTGGATGATAGGTACTAAAAGTTTACCTTCTGCTTTCATGAAAGAAAAAATTGAAGCCATGGATTGGCAAAATATTTCTACCAAATTTTTAACACCATCCGCGAGTAAAATGATTACAAATTTTGGCGGTGACTTGGTTGATGTAGATACAAATGCATTGAAAATTAATAGTATATACAACCCTGTGCTATACAGGTATTACGGTGAAGGTAACTGGAGTTATTACTTTTAAATCCATCATCACCGCACAATAACCACCTTCTTTTCTCCGTTTTTTTATCATAATCCAAAATTATTCTGTAACCATTTTCTAATGGAGTATTATTAGTATGTAGAATCTGCAAGTTCTGCGTACTGCAAACCAGTTTGCAAAAGAAAGTAAACTATAAAACCAAAAGCGATGAGTATTAACCCAGTGTATCACCAAACAAGTTCTAAGTTAGACCAGGAACGCGTTTGGGTACAACGAGCTAAAAAGAACCCGGAGGATTTTGGGCCGTTGTATAGGAAATATCACGAGCAGATTTTTAGGTATGTGCACCAGAGAATGGATGACACCGAACAAGCATTCGATGTTACCTCTCAGGTGTTTTTAAAGGCCATAAAAAACATTCATAAATTCGAATTTAGAGGAGTTCCTTTTGGTTCTTGGCTCTACAGAATAGCGAAGAGTGAATTGTACCAGGCTTTTAGAGATAGAAAAGTGAAGAGAGCAGTAAATATTGAAACCTTACACATCACCGAAATCATTGAGGAAATGGATGAAGTGATTAATGATGAGAATCAAAAAAGACTGTTTAATGCCATAGCTCAACTCAAGGAAGAAGACGTTCAAATTCTTGAATTGAGGTATTTTGAAAAGAGACCCTACAGAGAGATTGGTGAAATTCTGGAGATTACAGAGAACAATGCCAAAGTAAAATCTTTTAGGGTTTTAGAAAAGTTGAAAAAAATAATTTTTAAAAACTAGCGGTCATGAATAACCGAAAAATGAATTTGGATAGGCCCAAGATTTCATCAGAAGAAATCAAAAGTAGACAGAATTTTGATCAGATCTTGGGCAACCTGAAAGCACTGCATAAACCCTTCTATAAAAAGACGTGGTTTTGGGGTACTACAGGTTTGGCCACCGTCGCCGTGGCAATTGGTTTGTCAACATTAATAACGAACGAAAATAATATAGATGAGAACAACACTACTTTAGCAGCAACAACAGCCTTAGCACCTTTGAATGTTACGGATGATCTAGAAGATACACCCTGTATTCAGACACCTGTAGACGGACAAGATGTTCCTTATGAAGAATATAAAGTTTATCCAGGTAGAGATACTACAATCACTACTGCAAATGGATCTACAATAAGCTTCAAGGCATCTACTTTGATGGCTGCAGATAGTGAAATTCCAGTAGAACTCAAGGTGAGATATTTTGCGGATAAGGCAAGTGCTTTTGTTGCTGGTATTCCTATGACCGTAGATGAAGGAGCTTTTGAATCGGCAGGTATGTTAGAGGTGCGTGGAACCCAAAACGGTAAAGAAGTTGCCATTAATCCAAAAGCGCCAATTGCAATAGATATGAAGATGTACAAACCAAGTGAAGGGTTTAACTTCTATTACCTCAATGAAGAAAATGGTGGTTGGGAAGATTCTGAATGCCTCTATGCAGATGCTAAACCAAGCCAACAAGAAAATGAGTTAGAAGGTGATTCTGAGCCAGATTATTCAAGTGTTTCTGACGATGTGTCGCCTCAACAAGAGCAGGTTATTGTAAAAAGAATAGCTGAGATAGATGTTGAGATTGAAGGGCTCAAGAAAGAAGAACCTCAACGTAAAGACTACAAGTTGGTTGAAAATCAAAATTTAGTATTTGATTTAGACTATGATGTGAATGAATTTCCTGAGTTAAGAAAATTACAAGGTGTTGGTTTCGAAGCACTACCAAACCAGAGACAATATAAAGATATTGTAAATGAAAATTGGGACAACGTCAAGTTAAAATTGATGGAGACTGGAGAGTATAAAATCACTTTCCTCAAAGGTAGAAAGTCAAATTACTTGATAGCACGTCCTGTACTTTCTGGTGTAGATGAAAAAGAAGCTGAGGAGTTGTTTAATCTTGTGATGAATGATGTTAAAGAGCGCAAAGAGGAATTGGTCTTAGAACGTAAGGCTTTGGAGGCTCGTCAAAAAGATTTGCAAGTGCAAATGAAAAAGTTGATAGAGGAGCAAAAAGCAAAGCAAATTAAAGATTTGAACCGAAAAAAAGAGTTGGAAAAGGTACAACAGAAGATGATTACAGCAAGTAGTGCTATCTATCAGGCCACAGCAAGTTTTAAAGCTTTTAATTGGGGTGTTTATAACTGTGATTCTCCAAGGAAGTTCCCTAATCCATCACCTCTTGCCTTTATTTACCATAAAGATGGAAAAAATGTTGAGGCAATTAAAGCCTTTGTATTTAGCTTTAATAAGGAAGCAAGATTTGAATATGGCTATCAGATGATTGGACTTCAAGCAATGAATAAAATAGGATTTCATAAAGGAAAGAATGTTATTTTCGTTCAAGATAAGTTTGGAGAAATGTCTTACGCCAGTTTTGATGAAAGTGAATTACCAAAGGAAGGATACCACAGATTTAATTTAACTACGATTGCGAATGCAGATTTTACAGCAGAAAATATTAAAGCTATTCTCGGTGAAAAGAGTTCTTCTAGGAATAACCTTGCTTTGCGTTAGTTCTTTCGGTTTTACACAAGAACGAGATAAGATTAAAGTTAAAAAGACCCCTACAGAAATAGATTTTCTACCACAAATAGCAGGTGTGTATGATGGTGAATTAGCCGTTGAGAAAATTTGTTTTGGAGGCGGGATTAAGAATAACCTGGGGTACCAGGTTTTTTCTTTTGATATCACATATGTAAAAGAGGGAGCTACGGTAACGGAGTCATACAGATCTAATCAAATACCTGATTCCGTCTGTGTACAGCTACAAATGTTTAATATCAACCAACGAATATTTTTTACAGCTATAAAAGCACTCGATCATAAAGGACGATTGATAACTTTGGACCCTTTAAGTTTAATTCCTATCAAAGAAGATGAATAAGTCGCTTTTAATATTGTTCTTTATTGGTTTAACGCTGCAATTGTCTGGGCAAGATAGTATTAAAATTAGATCTGGTAAGCCAAAACTCTACCAGGGCTCGTCACATGAAATTGCTGCTTGGTATTTGTATTTCGCCGAAGGTATGTACTACCTCACTAAACTTCCTAATAAGAAATCAAATGAGGCCAGTGAATGGTTCGAGAAAAGAAAAGATTCTCAGAATATCTACAAGGGAAAGATTTTTGAAGGAAAAAACACTACCCTGAGCCTCGCCAAAGAGAACAATAGTGCTGAGAAACTAAATTTTTATTTTCATAAATCTGAGGATGTAATTGTATTGATTTCAACGGTGGATGGAGTAAAATTTAGGTTTAGTGAAGTTTAGTTGATTATCTGAGATTCTGGAAGTATTTCTCTCGGATTTAAGATGTTGCGAATTCGGTTAAGGATATCTATATTTGTTAGACAAACAGATGAATAAACTACATGATACGTGTATCCATTTTTCTTTCTTTTCTACTAATAACTAGCCTAAGTTTTGGTCAGTTTGGTGGGTTTAGTGGTCGAAATTGGAAACGTAATACGCGAGAGTTTCGAATGGGCTTTGGAGCCACTGGGTTTTTGGGTGACTTAGGAGGAAGAGATCAAATTGGTACGGATTATTCACCGATAGATTTGGATTGGAAAGCTACTTCTATGGCTGCAATGTTGGGGTACAGATGGAGATTTGCACCACAATGGGCATTGACCTCAGATCTCAGCTTTGGAATGTTGCGCGGGAGTGATCAATACACTCAAGAAATTATCCGTAGCAGTAGAAATTTGCACTTTAGAGCCCCCGTTGTGCATTCGTCAAATCGTTTAGAATTTATCATTTATGCTTACGAAAAGTCAGGGAGAAGATACGACTTAAGCGTGCGTAAAGGGATGCACCATTACAATAATCAAATTTACCTTTTCGCTGGTGCAGGAGTGATGTTTTTTGTTCCTCAAGCTGATTTAGGATCGGGTTGGACCAATTTAAGACCGCTCAGCACAGAGGGACAAGGACTGCCGAATGGGGCAAAAAAATATAGCAACTTTACCGTTACTGTTCCTTTAGGATTT
>NZ_JBVCPV010000122.1:0-9103 GCF_057456495.1 Lishizhenia sp.
AGGGTTGAATCATTAACGAAGGAATCTCTAAAAACTTATCTGTACTGTGCGTTTTTATATCGTATTTGAAAGAATTATCGTGTCTAAGGTTTTCCAACTCAAGATAGTTCTCAAGAAGTTTTATCTCTTCACTTATTTTTACTTTCTCATCACTTGAATTTTCTAACACACTACGCATCAATGCAGAGAATTTTAAGAGATAATTAGCAGCATTTTTATTTTCATTGAAAAGAATGAAGCTGTAAATAGAATTCAATACATTAAATATGAAGTGTGGTTTCATCCTTGCATTTTGCATGCGTTGCTGATAGGATAACATTTCATTTTCTTTTTCCAGCTTTTTAATTTTACTTGAGTTCACCCCTTTAAGGATTAAAAAGACGACAAAACCAAGAAAGAAAAGTAATACACCAAAAAACCAAATAGAAGTATAAAAGGGTTCTCGAATACTGCCCTCTATCAAGACCATACTGTCACTCCAGGTATTATTACTCATAAAATACCTCAGATTTATTTTTAATCTTTTTTGTGGATTGGTAAGGGTGATTTGAGGGGATAGCACATTTATCCATTCACCGCCATTGATTTGATACTGGTATTTCTTATTGAACCAATTTTTCAAATCTTTTATTTGAAAACTAATACTCAATACCTTGGCATCCGTCGGTAATGAAATTAAGTTTTTGTAGTTGTCTCCGTCCACCCTTAAATTGGTTACTTCGGGTCTAATGTCTTCAGATATGTTGGTTTTACTCAGGTTGCGAATGTCATTGTAACTTATTTTATAAAACCCTTTTTCGGTAGCTATATAAAGGTTGCCATTAACTTCCTCCAGTTTATTGATTTTTAAATCAGTTAGTCCTTGGTTTTTGGAGATGCTTATACATCTATTTGTGAATTGGTCGTAAATTTCTAAGCCTTTAAAACATCCAATGTATAAGTAACGTCCGTTTTCTGAGCTTTGTAAAATATTTACTTTTTCATTATTTAAACCGTTTTTTCGATTTAAAAATGGCTTTGTTACTCCGTTTGAATATTGATAAATACCGAAGTTCTTGGTTGAGATCAATAACCTATCTTGAAAGTAAATTAAATCTGTAATTTCTTTATTTCCAAAGTCAAATAAAAGTTCTACAGAGTCCTTGAAAACACTGAATAGTTTATTTTTTGAGGTATAAAATAGTTTGTTTTCGGAGAAGGCGACCTGAGAAATGTATCGTATTAAATCGGGCCTGTACAGGAGGGTGTCCGTTTCACCTGTAAGGGTATTTATTCTTCCGATATAAGAGGATGCTATGTATAAATGATTGTCGTTTACATACACGTCTCTAGCAAAGGGTAGAAATTCTGTGTTCTGGGGATAAGAAGTTGAATTAAAGTAATCATCAATACGGTTTAGGTTGGTTACAAAAAGCTTTCTGTTTCTATAAATGATTTTGGAGTGATCTGAGGGAGAACTCGTGTTTTGAGCCATGTCGTAAAGCTCATTTTTAAAAGAAAGAAGGGTGTTTTCGTTGATAACAGCAAAATCTAAAACTTCATGTTCTATCTTATTACCGGTAAAATCGGTGAGATGATGGACCTTATATTCTGGCAGGTAGATTACTCCTTCTTCAAGCGTACTAAACCAAGTGTTTCCATCATTGTCTACATAGATAGAGCTCACATAGAGGTTATGGTTAATACTAGAGTTTTTAATTTCTATTAGTTTGTTGTTTTGATACTTTGCACGGTAAGTTCTGTTGTTTTTACCCACCCAGTATTCATTGGTGTTAGGTATTTGTTCAAGGGCAGTAACGTTAGCAGCTAATTCAGTAACCGAAGGCAAGGCAATTACTTTTCCTCCCAGTAATATTAAACCTTCTATGGTACCCTGTTGTGTGTTCTTTTTAAGGTTGCTTATGTCAGAAGGTTTGTGGTAGAAAAGAGAATCAATATAGTTGGGTTGATAGTTATTCGATGAATTGATTTGGAAATTAACTTTTCCATGTATAGGCCAACAGGAAAGCATAAAACTTTCTTCAACCTCATTGATTTCAAATTCTGTTTCACTGGTTGGATAGCTCTTGTAGTTCCCTTTTTTGTCTATTGTAAAAGCTCCCTTGAATGAATTACTGTAGTGGAGGGTGCTATCTTTTGTAAATGTGATACGTTTAAAGAGGTAGTCATCCAAGTCGATGAGTGTATCCAAAATTGCGTTATAACGGTAAGGATAAACACTATCATTTTGGATGTAGTAAAGTTGTTTCCTAATACTGAGTGCCCAAACTCTACCGAAGGGATCCTCGTAAGATTGAAAGATTACATTACTGGGTAATCCATTTTTGGTAGTAAATGAAGTGGCATTGAATCCGTCGTAACGTATAAGGCCCATATCGGTACATATCCAAAGATTGTCCTTGCTATCTTTCATGATGTGGTAAGACTCAGTACTATTGAGACCACATTGTTCGTTGATTTGATAACTGGCTTGGGCAAAGTTATTTTGTCCCCAATTTTTTAAAGGAGACAAGACCATTAATACTATTAATGCTAAAACCTTGCTGTATGTGTTGATAAGGGGTGACTTATTCATGTTGTTCTTCACCAAAAATAATATATAAATTAAGCTTCTGTACCGTCTTCTTTGTAGATTAGGTAATATAAATTCCAAACAAGTTTTCCCTTAGACTGTTTTCAGGTCTAATTTTAAAGAATTATTGGCCCGGAGTAAGGAAAGGTTTTTAATCTGTTCTTTGGTTATACCAATCGCATTTTTAAAAAGTAGTTCTGAAATGTTTTTTATTCCCAACGTAAACATAGGTGATTGTATAGCGCGAATTAATTTTTGTAAACAGGTAAGATGATTATTACTCTAGTCCAGTTCTCTTCGTTGATTAAGTAGAAGGCGAGTTCCTTGTTATTAAAAAGTATTTTAAAATTATTGATTCGATCTCTAGTGATGCCTACAGCGTGGTCAGAAGGGGAGTTGTTCCATTTAAATATTTGGTCTTTGGTCATCGAACCTTTATTGGCTATTTCAACTTTAACACTGTTCTTATCGTGATAACTAAACTGAATACGAATTACATTGTCGTGATTTGAAGTGCCGTGTAAAACTGCGTTTTCTACAATGGGTTGAATCAGCATGGAAGGTATAGAGGCTGTTTTTAATTCCATAGGAATATCGAGGTGAAATTGAAATTTATCTTCTTTACGTATAAGTTCTAATTCTAAGTAAGAATTTAAAAGTTCAATTTCTTTTGCAATGAGTATCTCATCGTTACCTGATTTTTCAAGAATGTTGCGCATCAGGTTAGAGAATTTAATTAAATAATTAGAGGCTTGCTTGGTTTCATTGAAGTGTATGTGACTGTTAATAGAGTTCAGTACATTGAAAATAAAATGGGGTTTAATTCGGGCATTGTTCAACCGCTGTTGATAAGACAGCAGGTTGTTTTGAATTTGTAATTTTTTCATTTTTCGCTGTACTCTGAAACGGACAATCAAAAGTATTACTGCTCCGAGTAAGATAAAGTAAAGCAATAAGGCATACCAAGCCTTATACCACGGAGGTGTAACCTGAATGCTTACTATTTCGAAGGGGGGGGACCAAGTAAAGGCGTTAATTTTATAACGTGCTTCTATATTGTATTTACCATTTAAATTGGTAATTGTAAAGGAAGGACTGTTGGTGGTAATCCATGTATTTGTGGAGTCTGTTCTAAATTGATATTGTTTATTGAACCAGTTGGAATAAGAATGCGTTTTTAATTTGATTTCGAAAAACTTTTCGGTAGAAGGAAGGATGAAATTTGTTTGTTGGTCTATATTGATTGAAATTGAATCAGAGGTCATTAAAGATGCGCCAAATACGGGAGGTGTGATGGGTGAAGTTTCCGACTCCGAAGCTAAATCATAGCTGTAGAGATTGCCCTTAATTCCAAAGTAAAGCATGTCTTTATCAATGTGTAAGCTGTTCACCTGGTTCGACGAAATTCCATGGTTTTTATCTATATGTTTGATGCAGTTTTCTGAATCTTTGTAGATAAATAAACCTGAATTTGAACCTATAAAGTACTCCTTTCTATCTTGAGAATATGCGAAGGTGTTGAATTCAACCTCTGGAAGTAAATGATTAATCTTATCTAATGGTTTAATCTCTAGTGTGTTTAAATCAAGGTAAAACAGACCTTTGTTTTTTTCAAGTATCAAGATTCTTTGATCACTCGTCCTGCTCATTTGTTGGACATTGAATTTACCTTGTAACTCTTTTACGAATTCATGTTTTTTCAGAATACTTATTTTTTCTAATCCGCTATGTAAAATAGTAGTTGAATCAATCAAAGCAATTTTCTTGGAATAGGAAAACGTACTGTGATCTAATGGAGTGAAAAAAGCTTCACTTTTCAAACTATCAAGAGTAATTGTATAAATCCTGTCAGAAGATGAAACAAAAATTTTAGATCCAGCTACTTTAAGATCTCTAGAAAAAGGAAGGATATGTGCATACGAATTTTTATAAGGAATTATTATACCTCCCTTTGATAAAACTAATTCATCACCAATTGTAAGGAAGTTGCAGAATTCTTCACCTCCAACAGTAGTGTGGTAACTCTTTTGTGAAACATTGAAAAGAGAGGAGTAACTCAATGCGTATAAGTCATTTTTAAAGGTGAATATTTTATTAATATTCTTGTCAGTAGTTGCATGAATATAGGATGATTTTCCAAGCTTAAAATCGGGGAAGTAGAATATCCCATTTTCTAATGTAGAAACCCAAATTGCACCACGATTATCAACGAGAATGGAGGTGATATACTCATTGGGAAGCATCAAAGGAGAAGTCCGTTGTACGTGATTTACCATGGTTTTACCACGATAAAAACCTTGTGGTGTTGCAATTAACACCTCCTTTTGATAAGGGGTGATGTAAACAACATCTTCCTCAGTTTCTAAAAAAGTGGTATCTCTTAAAAGTCGATTATAAATAATATGGAAGTTGGAACCTCCTATGATTTGATGTGTTTGATTTATTGAATTAATTCGTATGAAATAGGCCTTTTGATGGTATTTCTTAAAGTAAAAATCTAGTGCCAAACTGTCTTTATTTTTACCATGTCTATAGTTCTGTTTTAAAATATTGAAAGAGATTAAATGATGTTGTTCAATGGGGATTATTTCTATACCGTCCTTTTGTTTTAGGTTTGATATTTTACCGTCTTTTGTGATTTTTAAACATCCATTTCCATTGATGGAATAATATAGAATATCATTAGCATCCACATAAAGCTCTTTCCATATTCTAACTTTCCCATTTAAAATTTTTCGAAGGGTGTCGTTGTATTGATAAGTGTGGATTTCATCATCTTTGTAATAACATAAATCTGAAGATGAACCAATAAACCAAATTCGTTCAAATTGGTCTTCGTACATATCAAAAATGGTGGAGCTTGATAAACCATCTTTGCTGGTGAATAGTCGGGTAGAGCTCCCGTTGTATTGAACAACTCCAGCGTCGGTTAATATCCAAATGTTTCCCTTGGTGTCTTGTTTTATTTTATAAGTCTCTAAGCTGGGGACATTAAGGAGTTCGCTCACATTTAAACCTTGTACCTCAAAGTCGGATTGACCAAAGCTGAAAAGGCTTATAGAAAATAGGAGTAAAAGTGTTAGAATTCGCATATAATAAAAAAAGCACTAATCGCTAAATTAGTGCTTTTTCTGAGTTAATCAACTTCTTCGTAGTCTACATCTTCGGCCTCTTTTCGACCCTTGAATATGGAGACTTTTCCGATATTACGTTGTGTTTCTTCTTTCTCCCTGCGGTACGCTTCTTTTTGCTTGTTAAAGCGTTCTTGTTCACTGATGTTTCGTTTGGCATTCATTAGTTTACCAATGAAACGAACAATTACCAGAACAGCTATAATTATTAAAACTGTTCTTAGAAAATTGGCTGCAAAGAGTAAGAACAACATATTATCTTGATAAGTATAAGTTTCTTTCAGAGAATACTTTTCTAAAGAATGGGTCTTTCAAATCTTTGATAAATCTGATGGCCTCTCCTGTAGACTTCATCTCTGGTCCTAATTCTTTATTTACGTTAGGGAATTTGTTGAAAGAGAATACTGGTATCTTGATTGCGTATCCCTCTTTTCTAGGGTTGAAATCAAAATCAGTTACTTTCTTTTCTCCTAACATTACTTTCGCTGCGTAGTTTACATACGGCTCATCGTATGCTTTGGCGATGAATGGAACCGTTCTAGAAGCTCTTGGATTGGCCTCGATAACGTATACCATTTCGTCTTTAATCGCAAACTGTATGTTCATTAAACCTACTGTCTTCAACTCAACGGCGATTTTCTTCGTAATGTCTTCAATTTGTTGCATTACGAAATCTCCTAAGTTGTATGGAGGTAATACTGCGTAAGAGTCACCTGAGTGAATACCCGCTGGCTCTATGTGCTGCATAACACCAATGATGTGTACGTTTTCACCATCACAAATTGCATCAGCTTCTGCTTCAATTGCCCCTCCTAAGAAGTGGTCTAATAAGATTTGGTTTTCTGGCATATCTCTTAAGATATCTACCACGTGGTGTTCTAATTCCTCCTCGTTAATAACGATTTTCATTTTCTGACCACCCAATACGTATGATGGACGAACCAATAATGGGAAACCTAAATCTTTCGATAATTCTATCGCTTGTTCTGCGCTTTCAACAACTCCAAACTTAGGGTAAGGAATGTTGTTTTCTTTCAATAATTTAGAGAATCTACCTCTATCTTCGGCCAAGTCTAATGCATCGTAACTCGTTCCGAAAATTTTGATTCCGTAACGCTCTAATTTCTCTGCTAATTTCAAGGCTGTTTGACCACCTAGCTGAACGATTACACCTTCTGGCTTCTCGTGTTTGATGATGTCGTAAATGTGCTCCCAGAATACTGGCTCGAAGTATAATTTATCCGCTGTATCAAAGTCAGTAGAAACTGTCTCTGGGTTACAGTTGATCATAATCGTTTCGTATCCACATTCTTTGGCTGCCAATACTCCGTGTACACAAGAATAATCGAATTCGATACCTTGACCAATTCTGTTTGGTCCTGATCCTAATACAATCACTTTTTTCTTGTCAGATACTTCACTTTCGTTTTCGTATTCGAAAGTAGAGTAGTAGTATGGCGTTTGCGCTGGGAACTCAGCGGCACAAGTATCTACTAATTTGTAAACTCTCTTAATACCGTATTCTTCTCTTTTCTCGTGTACTTCAGATTCTAAACATCTTAATAAGTGACCTAATTGACGGTCAGCATATCCTTTTTGCTTAGCTTCGAATAACAAGTCTTTAGAGATGTTATCTACAGAGAATTTTTCAATCTTTCTTTCTAATTTGATTAATTCTTCAATCTGCTTCAAGAACCAAACATCAATCTTAGTTTTCTCAAAAATAGTTTTGAAAGGAATACCTAATTTGATGGCGTCGTAAACGTGGAATAATCTATTCCAGCTTGGGTGTGCTAATGAGTGAAGGATTTCATCTTGGTTGGTAACTTCTTTTCCGTCTGCCCCTAAACCGTTACGGTTAATTTCTAGTGACTGACAAGCTTTTTGCAATGCCTCTTGGAATGATCTACCGATTCCCATTACCTCACCAACTGACTTCATCTGTAATCCTAACTGGCGATCAGCACCAGGGAATTTGTTGAAGTTCCAACGTGGTATCTTAACGATAACGTAGTCTAATGTTGGTTCAAATAATGCAGAAGTAGTTTTTGTAATTTGGTTGTCTAGTTCATCCAATGTGTATCCAATCGCCAACTTAGAAGCAATCTTTGCAATAGGGTAACCTGTTGCTTTAGATGCCAATGCAGAAGAACGAGATACACGTGGGTTAATTTCAATAGCAATGATATCTTCTTTCTCGTCTGGAGAAACGGCGAACTGAACGTTACATCCTCCGGCAAAGTTACCGATAGAACGCATCATTTTAATAGCCATGTCTCTCATACGTTGGAAAGTTGTATCAGATAATGTCATTGCTGGAGCTACTGTAATTGAGTCTCCTGTGTGAATCCCCATAGGGTCGAAGTTCTCAATAGAACAGATAATTACAACGTTGTCGTTCTTATCTCTCAATAACTCTAATTCGTATTCTTTCCAACCTAATAAGGCTTTATCTATCATCACCTCGTGAATCGGAGAGGCGTGTAAACCTTTATTTAAGTTGTCGTCGAAGTCTTTTTCATCGTGAACGATAGCTGCCCCCGCTCCTCCTAAAGTATAAGATGCTCTAATACAAACAGGAAGTCCGTATTCTTGCATTACACTTTTACCTTCTAAGAAAGATTTTGCAGTTGTTTGGGGAGCCATAGGAACATCAATCTCCTCCATTAAGTTTCTGAATGCCTCACGGTTTTCTGTAATCTCAATCGCGTTGATGTCAACTCCGATGATATCTACTCCGTGCTCTTCCCAGATACCCATTTCATCACATTTGATGGCAAGGTTCAATGCTGTTTGTCCTCCCATTGTAGGTAGAACTGCATCGATTTTGTGTTCCGCTAAAATTTCAAGAATGCTCTCTGGCTCCAAAGGTTTTAGATAAACGTTGTCTGCAACAACTTTATCTGTCATAATTGTAGCAGGGTTCGAGTTAATCAAAGTAACTTCGATTCCTTCTTCTCTTAAGGAACGTGCTGCTTGAGATCCTGAGTAATCGAACTCACATGCTTGACCGATAACAATTGGGCCACTACCGATAATTAATATCGATTTAATGCTTTCATTTCTAGGCATTCTGAACTAATTTTTTTTTGTTTCCAAAAATGTTAAACCAAATTGGGGGCAAATTTAGCACCTTTTATCCTGTTTAAAAAGTTTATTGGAGATAGTTTTCAAGAAAGCGTTGTTTTTAATTGTAATTCCTTGGGGGACAACCTTAGAGCGACTTTTATTTTTTCTTGGAAACCCCATCTTACTGTGCGTTTCCGAACAGGGATTGTTCGTTTTCGAACAGCTGTTATAGGGGGTTGAATCTTGTAGGTGTTGTTTATCAAGTGGTTAGGTTTTTGGCACAATACTTAATTGTCGTAATTGAAATATTAATAATCTGTGGATATAAAAT
>NZ_JBVCPV010000123.1:0-8972 GCF_057456495.1 Lishizhenia sp.
ACTATCATTTTTAAGCATGAAAAAAGGGTCATTCATTGAACGACCCTTACTATTTTTTTAGTAGAAACTAATTACTCTTCTTCTTGAGAAACTTCTTCTGTTGTTCCTTCTACCGGTGCTGTTAAACCAGCTTTGTGCAATAAGTTGTACCACTGAAACAATTTCTTGATATCTGATGGATAAACTCTTTCTTTATCATAATCCGGTAAAACTTCCTCTAAAAAGCTTTCTAATTTTGATAAAGACTCTTTGTGAGATAAAACCTGCTCTTCTGCAACTTTCTCTCTGAATTTGATGTAAACCTCTCTTAAAGGAACATCTTCTTCATACGTGTAAATAGAAATATCTTCTAATGCTGAAATTCTATCTGTAGCGTATGCTGGAATTCTTTTGTTATCGTTTAAAGCTTCAACAATAATGTTATTCTTTCCTTGTCCTACAACTTTGTATAGTCCCGGACGACCTGATATTGATATTACTCCTTTGAGATTCATATTAAAGTTTGTTCAATTTTTTAAGGATTCAAAAATAATAAGTTAATGCCATATTAACTATTCTCGAATAACTTTAATTGTATACGTTTTATTGTTTAAAACTATCTTACATAAATAAATTCCCTTTGCAAGTTCCGCCAAATCTACCTGAGTACTCCCTTGCGCATTACTTTGAAAATGCAAGACCTTTGCCCCAGTAAGCGTGGTTATTTCACCCGTAAAGTTCTCTTGATTCATATGCTCAATAAACACAATTCCAGAAGTTGGGTTTGGGTAAACTTTAAATTCTTTTTCTTCTGCATCTTGAATTCCTAAATAATATCTAACACTATCTGAATACGCCCAACATCCATCATCACTTAAAGTTCCCATGATATAGGTTCCTTCTGAATTGATGACCAAGTTTTGATTCGTTTCTCCAGGAATTGCATTTCCATTTAAGAACCATTGGTAATTATTAGAAGGTGTTGAGGATAATACATTACCATTTAAAGTAATAAAAGGAGTTGGAGGCATAGTACCCACCGTTAAGCCTATAGTATCGCTTAAACCTTCACACCCACGTTCATCCATCACATAGGTAGCCCAAACACTGTCTTGCTGTTGCGTAACCGTAAGGGTTAAATTGTTTGAATTATCATACCATTCCACTTCTATCGGATTCCCGTCTGGATATACAAGCGCAATTCCATCACATACCACTGTGTCTCCTAACAAATCTGCCTCAAAATAGGTACTTGCTGTTGCATCCAAAGCATTTACAATTCCATATCCAAATCCATTATTTGGCAAACTTCCCATAAAACTTTCTTCTCGTGCCGTGTTTTGTATAGCAGCTATAAATTCTTCTGTTGATAATAAATTACACTTTTCTAACATCAATGCACCAATTCCAGCAACCGTTGGAGATGCCATTGAAGTTCCTCCATTTCGTGCATGGTAGCCTCCACTATCGAGTAAAGGGTAATAACCAACATTATTTCTTAACCATTCAGGCGCCGCACCTAAGGTAACATTTCCCGTTGCGGCAATATTTGGCTTCACTACATCTAAACGAGAAGGACCCTTACTTGATGTTGAAGAAAGCTCTCCAGGATAAGCTCCTGGCGCCGCATTGTAGGTGTTGTAATTTTTATCTATGTGATGTGTTCTACATAATGTATTGGCTACAGAAACTATTTTTTCTGAACAGTTCCAGGAAGAAACTATCGATTGATTAGCATCTGGCAATACATAGTTTACGATTGCGGGCATCACTGATGAAGCTGGTAAATTTTCAACAATTGTGCTCAATCCAAAACTTGCTGTACTCCATAAATCGTATTGACCAGACCCTTTGGTCATAAACCTAAAATTATAAGATGTTGAATCTACCTGATTAAAGTATCCTTGTATATGAAAAGCTCCTCCTACGATTTCTGTATAGGTTATTATCGTAGCAATTCTATCTCCATTACTATTATAAATTGTATCGTTTTTAGGTGTACCTACATTGGTTAAGGCTTGTCTAAAGGCTGTTCCTCCTGCATAAGTATAATTAGGTCTGTCTGCTCCATATGCATAGCTATAGGTAGCTTGCGCAGTATCTGACCATAAATCAAACAATATCGTATTCGCTCCTCCTGCACCATTAGGATTAGATTTTAACCAAATGAAAGATGTATCTGCTGTTGGGAAATTTCTTACGTGATAATTCCCAAGTGCTCCAGAGTTACCTGCTGCACCAACAATAAGTCTCCCTCTTTTTTCATCCAGTAATTGCTCCATCATTTCAGAAGCCGGATCGTTTCCATCATGTGATCCTATGTAAGAACCTACACTTAAATTTACAACTGCTGGTCTTCCTAGTGAATCTGCCACCTTAAAAACATAATCACAAGCGTCTGCTACGGAAAGCGTCCAGTTTGGCAATGAAAAATTAGTTTCTATGAAGATGATTTTAGTATCAGGTGCCATTCCCATATTGGTCCCGTTAGCATTTCCATTTCCACAACCTATACCTGTAACCGTTGTACCATGGGCTGAGCTTTCTTCTGTGTAAGGACAGGTCCCATCATTTATACTAGCACTATCACATATCTGTCCATAACCATAAGCAGCAGGAGTGTTGGGTCCATTCCCAGCACCTTGATCCCAGTAGCGTATCACTCTGTTATTACCATTGTCATCAATAAAATCTGGATGTGTATAATCTAACCCCTGATCTACAAAACCAATAATGACACCCTCCCCTGTATAACCTGCAGGCAACGGTGCACTGCCTTGATGTACTTGATCTACAAACAAGAGCGCTCGCGCAGTATCATCCAAAGCAGTTGGGTTAGAAAACTCAAGGTAAAAATCACTTAAACCTCCTGATGTATATCCTTCATTTACAAAATTGGGAGTTGCACTAAACAGGATATAATCCTTTGTAATGCTTTTAACTTGTACACCTTTTCTGTGTAAATAGTTTAAATTATCATAAGTATAGGGAACAGAAAATGGAATTATCTCCTGTGCATACTTATCTAAAACATTGTCCCAATTCAATTTAGGAGATTGACCTAATGTTGTGAGCGTTATCAATAGAAAACAAAACATTAGGATTTTTCGCGCGTGTACCATTTATAGCAATTTTTAACCTTAGAACGTAAATTTAAAGGAAAAGGTGTAAAAAATGGAGTGAGATTAAAATAAAAATGGAATATTTGTAACTCGAAAATTATCATCAAAAGACTATGAAAAGAAGATTTTTAAGAATAATCTTACCGGCATTCGCAGTAACTTACTTTAGTGCTGCTTACGCACAGTTGAATGAAAAGCCTTCAACAGAAGTAATCAAAAACTGGTACAACGGTGAAGCAGGAATGAACACTGAAGCTGCCTACAAAAAAGTGAAGAAGAAAGAATCTTCTGAAGTTGTAGTTGCAGTTATTGATAGTGGTATTGATATTGACCACGAAGATTTACAAGGACAAATCTGGGTAAACACTGATGAAATTCCAGGAAACGGAATTGATGACGATAACAACGGTTACATCGATGATATCCACGGATGGAACTTCCTTGGAAACGCTGATGGAACTAACCAAAACGATACGCGTTTAGAGTTAACAAGACTTTACGCACAATTAAACCCAAGATTCGCTAGTGTTGTAGAGGCAGATGTTGCTCCTGCAGATATGGAGGACTACAAATTGTACCTTGAAGTTAAAGCTGAATACGAAGCTACTAGAAACAGATACGAGTCTATCGTAGCGCGTTACAAAATGTTAGCAGAAGAAACTATTCCTGCATCATTGGCTGCTGCAGAAAAAGCTTTAGGAGCAGATTACACATTAGAACAATTAAATGCTTGGGAGCCTACAGACAAAGAAGGACAAAAACATAAAAGCATTGCATTAGAAGTTAAGCAAGGAAACTTGTCAGCTGAAATGTTAATGGGATACGTTGAAAGCTTACAAGGAAGATTAGATTGTAACTACAACGCTTACTGTGATGATAGATCTATCATTGGAGACAACCCTTACGACATCTTAGATGTGAACTACGGTAACAACGACGTTGAAGGACCAGATGCATTACACGGTACACACGTAGGTGGTATTATTGGTGCTGTTCGTGGAAACGGAAAAGGTGGTGACGGTGTTGCTGAAAATGTTAAATTAATGTCATTAAGAGCCGTTCCTAACGGAGATGAGCACGATAAGGATATCGCTTTAGCAATTCGTTATGCAGTAGATAACGGAGCACAAATCATTAACGGTTCTTTCGGTAAGAACTACTCTCCAAACGGAAGATGGGTATACGATGCTATCAAGTACGCAGAATCTAAAGGAGTACTGTTTGTTCATGCTGCTGGAAATGATAACAAAAATGTAGATGTAGAACCAAATTACCCTACTTCTCATTACCCTTTCCAAACAGAAGATTTCACACACTACTTAACAATTGGAGCAAGTACGCGTTATTTATCAACGAAAGAAAAAGACAGTATCACTGTTCCTTCTCAATTGGCTGCAAGTTTCTCTAACTACGGACAAACAAACGTAGACGTGTTTGCACCAGGTTTAGAAATTTACAATACCGTTCAAGGAGATACTACTTACTTGGCAATTCAAGGAACATCAATGGCCTCTCCAATGGTAGCAGGTGCAGCGGCTTTCTTAAAAAGCTACTTCCCTGAATTAACGATGTTACAAATCAAAAACATCTTGTTAGAAACAGCTAAAACTTACGAAGATTTAGAGGTTATCAAACCAGGTGCTTCTACAAGAGATTTAAACAACATCGAAACAATTGCTTTCTCTAAGTTATCTGTAACTGGTGGAACAATTGATTTATTGGAAGCTACGAAAGCAGCCAAAAAATTGGTAAAAGAACTAGAGAAAGAGAAAAAATAAATTCTGAACACTCAGTTTTAAAATAGTAAAAGGGATGCACAATATGTGTATCCCTTTTTTAGTTTATAGATTTGGCTAAATTTGGAGAACTATTTGCTTACATAGAATTATGAGGATTATATTTTTACTAACGTTCGTACTTTCATTCAACACCTTAAACGCACAAGGGCTCTTCCCTTTCCTAGATAACATTGGCTATCTCCGTGCTTTTGAAAATGGACGCAGTAAGCAACTCGACTACCTTCCTCCTACCGAGTATAAGTACAATCAAAACCTTATCGTTTTCAGAGATCACAAACGCGACCTTTTTGTTTACGATGGTGAAAAAAAGCACTTTTTAAACAACACAGCTGTTCGCTATGAACTAGGTTTGAACTCTGTTACCTGGAACATAGGTCCTATTCTATTTCACTGGGAAAACGGATACAAGAAAACCTTAAGTAATTTCGCCGATTATTACGCCGTAAGCGATTCGCTTGTTGTATTTATAGATTCTCGTGACAACTCAATAAAAGCACATTACAACGATAGCATTTATTTAGTCACTTATAGTTTAGAAGAGTTAACCCTTCCTACCAATATAGGTCCTACTACCTTTGGATTCAAAGGTCCAGGTGAAGTACAGTATATATTTGACAGAGGGAAAATTACAGAAATAGGAAGTTCTCAATTTAGTTTTTCTTACGCTTCAGGATACGGGTTTAGCGTGTTTAACGACCCTATCAATCAAAGTTTTGCTTTGTATGAAAACGGAGAGATATTCAACATAGAATCCGTTCAAATACCTTCTTACAAGGCGGGAAATAATTTTGCAGTATACTTAGATCAAAACCGAAACCTCATGTATTATGAGGCTGGTGAACTTAAAAAAATAAGTAATTATTCTCCTGACTTCTATGAAGTGAAAGACAGTGTAGTGGTTTGGGGTGAAACCAATTTATTCTTCATGTACGACGGAAGCGAGGTTACCCAAATTTCCAATTACATTCCTGAAGAGTATAAAATATCAAATAAAACCGTGGCTTTTAGAAATGTTATGGGAGGGGTTTCTGTATGTAATTATGGTACAACCAAAGAAATCACGAAGGTATTTAAAGCTGAATTTGATGTTAATGCCAACATTGTAAGAGTTGAAACCAGCAAAGGAAACTTCCTCTTCTATCAAAATGGCGAATCCTTTAATTATTAACTTCAAAAAGTTCTGGAAACAAAAATGTATCGCGCTCATCGATAAATAACCAGTTCTTCTGCCCTTCTTTCTTAACAGCGTAGAAATAGTGTTGATGATCTTCTTTTTTATATTGATAACGGATACAGAGCGATTGATCAGCGTCCCAAGACTTATCTTTTACATAATTGAAAATGCTGTATTTCTCTAAGTCGAAATACTTTTGTACCGTATCCTTTCCTTGGTCAGAATAGTGCTTCACAACTCTAGGGTGAGAAAGTCCCAATTTAATCAATACTTGGTTCTCATTCACCGCATCTACATAATCACCCACTGCTTTAGAAAGCACAAGTTCTTCTTGCGTGGATAATCCACAAGCAAGTAAAAAAAACATTAAACTAGATACTAAAACTCTTTTCATCCTAAAAAAATAAATGCTGTGCGGTTCTGTAGGTATTGGCATGTGCTTCAATGATGTATTTAAGTTGAGGGGAATACCCTCCTCCCATAGAACAAACAATTGGCAAAGCATTGGATTTGGCCATTTCAAAGACCAACTCATCTCTGCGCTTACACCCCTCAATACTCACACCTAATCTTCCTAATTTATCTGTTTTTAAGATATCTACACCACATTGATAAAATAAAAAATCAGGTTCCACTTGTGCCATCAATTCATCCAAATGCTTTTCTACCAGGTATAAATACTCTTTATCTCCTATACCATCCTCAACGCCTATATCTAAATCAGACACTTCCTTTTTTAAAGGATAATTGTGTTTTCCATGGACTGAAAAGGTAAAAACCTCAGGAGTGTTTTCGAATATTTCGGCAGTTCCATTTCCCTGATGGACATCTAAATCTATAATCAGCACTTTTTTAGCCAATCCATTGTCTATTGCCCACCTAGCAGCGATGGCTTGATCATTCAGCAAGCAAAAGCCTTCACCTTTGTTGCTAAACGCATGATGTGTACCACCTGCTATATTCATGGCTACACCATGCTCTAAAGCATAATTCACACATTGACGAGTACCTTCCATGATTTTGAATTCTCTTTCAATCAAAGCTGCATTGTGCGGAAACCCTGTAACCCGTTGTTCTCTTTTTGTCAATTCCAGAGCCCTTAATCGCTTCACATAATCTGCATCGTGCACAGCCAAAACGGTTGCTAGATCTATCTCTTCGGTTTTAAAAAAGTTCTCCTCTTCTACTGTACCCTCGTACATTAATTGTTGGGGCAACAATTCGTATTTAGCCATAGGAAATCTATGACCTGGCGGCAAAGTATGCGCATAAATAGGATCGAAGGCAATTTTCAACATAGCGCTAAAATAAGAAGGAAAAATGGTAAAAATAAAAAAGCTCCCATCAACGTGGGAGCTTTTTCAAACAAACAACAATCTCAACAAAAAACAATAATTTTTGAGATCACAAACAAACCAATTAAGGTATGTTCTTTCCTCGATATTATCTAAGGAATACCGTTGTACCTATAGCTATCTCTTTGGATGGAGATAGTTGAGGATTTAATTTTTGCAGTCGTTTTAGCTTAATTCCAAATTCTTGACTAATATCTCTCAAAGAAGTGGAGTCTTTTACTTCTGTAGCTCTTTGCTTTTTAGATCTATTTCTTTTGTACATGATATAGATCTTATCCCCCACCTCTATTTTATTTTCTTTTGAAATTACATCGTTGTATTTATAGATTTGCTTCAAGCTCAACCCGAACTCTTTCGCTATTCTATAATATGTATCTCCTTTTTTAGCGGTGATGAACTGTGTTCTTGCTTTATTTACGTTAACCTTATGTAAATTGTAGTTCACAGACTTACTCAACTTTCCTGTTTGCGGAGTTTTATTACTAACATCCTCTAACGTTTTTTCTGCAATATCTACTTTCGCCAAAGGCTCATCCAAAGGAGACTTATCTAATTTGTAGAGCTCATTTTTCTCTATAATATCAATCAGCAATTGTGGGTATTTGGGGTTAGTTGCATATCCTGCCTTTCTCAATCCTTTTGCCCATTTTTTGTAATCTGTGATCTCATAGGTAAATAGTTCTGCATAACGTTTTCTACCCGCCAAGAATAAACTATGGTCTTCAAATGACTCCAAAGCATGGGCATACTTTCTAAAGCATTCATCCTTTTTGTCATCATCTTTATAAACTCTCTCCCCTTCCCAGCTGTGGCATTTAATACCAAAGTGGTTGTTGGCTTCTGTAGCCAACATGGAGTTTCCGTAAGAACTTTCTAGGATTCCTTGTGCCATCGTTATTGAGGCTGGAATTTTATGCGCATGCATTTGCTCAACAGCAATTTTGGACCATTGGGCAATGTAATCTTCTTTCGTGATTTTAGCCTGAGCACTTAAACTACTCAAAAACAAAAATGTAACCGATGTTATGTAAGGTAATACTTTCATGTTAAAATTCACTTATGAACATATAAACGTGAGTTATTAACAATAGTTACATTATTCTTCAATTAAATGTTTAATTCACAAAAAAAGGCATCCCAACTAAATGAGATGCCTTTTGCATTAAAAGCTTATTTATTACTTTTTAAACTCAGTAATTGTCTTTTCTATAATTGCTACACATTCTAACAATTGTTCTTTGTTCATCACCAATGGTGGAGCAAAACGGATAATATTACCGTGCGTTGGTTTAGCTAATAAACCATTTTCTTTAAGGGCAACACATAAATCCCAAGCTGTAGTGCTATCTTCTGTATCATTAATTAAGATAGCATTCAATAAACCTCTACCTCTAACAGAGTTCACTAAATCTGTATTAGCGATGATACGGTTCATTTCAGCTCTAAACAACTCTCCAAGTTTTTGAGCGTTCTCCGCTAAATTCTCTTCTTTAATTACTTCTAAGGCAGCCGTTGCTACTTTTGCAGCAATTGGGTTACCACC
>NZ_JBVCPV010000124.1:0-8887 GCF_057456495.1 Lishizhenia sp.
GGTATATGGCTCGGTACGAAACTTTGGTGCGGAAAATACTTAGAGATGGATAACGTTGTGATTGCTCCTGAACACAGATCTTCAGGTTTGGGAAAACAAATTACGGAATACGCAGAAAAGTTGGCCAAAGAAAGGAACTGCACCATTATGGTACTTGATGCCTATGCCAACAATTTTAAAGCTCATAAATTCTATTACAATCAGGGATTTGGACCCAAAGGATTTCACTTCATAAAGGATCTATAAAAAAAGGGAATGCAACGCATTCCCTTTTTTTATTTACTATCCTCAAATTATCTTCTCGGCGTTGGCTTTGAAGACCTTCTTCTTCTTTTCTTTTCTTTCATTATCAAGCTCAGCTCCCTACCTGTTTGTCCTGCTACAGAAGTATTCTCCTCTGCTCTACGCATCAAATAAGGAATTACTTCTTTAACCGGACCATAAGGAACGTATTTGGCAACATTGTATCCTTCGTAGCTAAGGTTGTATGAAATATGGTCTGACATTCCCAACAACTGAGCAAAGTAGATACGTCTATCATCCTTTTCCAAGTTATACTTTTCTAACAACTCTGCTAAAAAGGCTGAACTTTCTTCGTTATGGGTACCCGCACATAACTTACAGTAATCAATGTGCTGAACTACATGCTCTAACGCTAAATCGTAATCTCTATCTGTTGCCGCTTTATCAGGCTGAATTGGAGAAGGATAACCATGCTCCTCAGCACGTGCTCTTTCTTTCTCCATGTAAGCACCACGTACCAACTTCACACCGTAGTTATACCCTTGTTCTTTTGCTTCTTTAATACTGTCTTTCAAGAATTGCAACCTATCATGTCTGTACATTTGAACAGTATTGAAAACTATAGATTGTTCACGGTTGTATTTGCGCATCATCTCGGCACAAATTCTATCAATAATATCTTGAATCCAAGACTCTTCCGCATCTATAAAAACTGGAACTCCAAACTCATGTGCTTTGGCACAAATTGTATCTATTCTTTCAATTACTAAATCCAATGCCTTTCGATCAGCCTCTGAAATCTCAGCGTTCTCATCGTTTACACGCTTTAACAAATTGAAATTCGCAAGTCCGGTAACTTTAAACACGGCGTAAGGAATTGCTTTTTCACCATTGGCTCTAATAATGGTAGAAATTAATTCATTCACGGTATCCGTAAAATCTTCCTTATCCAACATTCCCTCTACCGAATAATCAAGTATAGTTCCAACGTTGAATTTGTTCAACTCCTCTATGGTGCTATCACATTCTAAAATGGTTTCTCCACCACAAAATTGTCTAAAGATGGTACGTTTTACGATACCCTTCACAGGCAAATTCATTTTCATTGCCATATTCAGTACGCCAGAGCCCATATTTACTAAGCTCGGGTACCCCATGAGTTTGAAAAGGCGATACGCTCGATTCAAATCTCTATTGCTCTTAGAAGCAAATGCTATTTCCGTATTTTCGAATGATACCATGCGGCAAAATTAATCGTGTTTTATTAATGACAAGCAATTTTTCGATGGCAAGCAGAATTTTTTCTACATTTCAGCCAACTAAGGCAAAGGAATGATAAAAAAGATAGAATCGCAAGGCTATTACATAGAGATTGGAAACCATACCGAAAGCTCTCTACAACAACTACTTGACAATGATTTTGCACAAGCAAAAAAAGTGATAATTGTAGACGAGAATACACATGATAATTGTTTGGAAGCCCTTCTTACACAATATACAGCCTTGAAAGAAGCAGAAGTTATTCTTCTCCCTCCTGGTGAAGAGAATAAGGTGATGGAAATTTGTTTCCAAGTTTGGGAAGCTTTGACCGAATATAAAATTGGTAGAAGAGATTTAATCATTAATCTAGGTGGCGGTGTCATAACAGATTTAGGTGGATTTATAGCTTCTGTTTATAAACGCGGAGTACAATTCATCAACATGCCAACAAGCCTTTTAGCCATGGTAGATGCCTCTTCAGGGGGTAAAACAGGAATAGATCTTGGTCCGTATAAAAACCAGCTCGGACTCTTCGCCTATCCCATTTGTACCATTATAGATCCTGGATTTTTACATACGTTACCAGACAATGAAAAAGTTTGGGGTAAAGCCGAAATGTTGAAACACGGGTTAATTGCTGATCGATCGCATTGGGACGCGCTCAAGGAGAAGGATGTACACGACATTAACTTAGATGATATTGCCGTAAGTGTTGCCATTAAAAATGATATTGTTCTAAGCGACCCTAAAGAAGAAAATGAGCGTAAAAAATTGAATTTTGGTCATACCATTGCCCACGCTTTAGAAGCTTACTTCCTCGATAAATCTCCTCTTCCTCATGGCTATGCTGTAGGATTGGGGTTACTCGTTGAGAGTAAAATATCTATGGATTCAGGACTTTTACCCAAAGAAGAATATTTCGAAATTGAACACTTTATTCTACAACAATACGATAAGATAGACAACATCAGCTCTATAGCGCAAACCTTACTGGGTTATATGCAAAACGACAAAAAGAAGGAAGGGGAAGAATACAACTTTACCCTACTTCAGCGTATTGGAGAAGCCAGCATTAATCACAGCATTGAGGAAGCAATAATTTTAGAGGCTATTAAAGTAATTGACGCACAATTTTAAGATGGAGATTAAGGTATTAGAGGGCGGTGAAGTTAGTTTTTCTTTGGTTGAGGAATTTTTAGAAGAATGGAATAATGATAAAGATTACATTGTTCAATTCACTTCTGGATCTACCGGAAAACCGAAGCCTATAAAAGTGTTGAAAAAACACATGATAGCCTCAGCCAAAACCACCAATACTTTTTTCAAGTTAACAAAAGAAAGTAAATATTACCTCTGTATTTCTCCTGCATACATAGGCGGTAAAATGATGATAGTTCGCGCCTTAATTAATGATGCATATTTATGGGTTGGTCCTATCAACAGCAAGGCAATTACTCCTTTGCAAGAAAAAGTTGATTTAGCGGCTATGGTTCCTTTACAAGTGGAAACATGTATGAAAGATGATGCTTTTCAATTGATTAATCATCTAATTATTGGGGGAGCTCCTGTAAATGATAATTTGGCGAAGGAGTTGATCAATTCACAGGTAAATGCTTATTCCACATTTGGCATGACGGAAACGGTGTCTCATATAGCACTCAAATATTTAGGTAAGGAAAATCAGTTTTTCAAGGTCTTGCCTCCATCGGAAATAACTGTAAACGAAAATCATCAGCTGATTATAAACGCTCCTCATTTAGGCGTTGAAAACATGCTAACCAATGATATTATTACCCTTCATGACCACCAAAGTTTTGAATGGCTGGGAAGAGCTGATTTCACGATAAACTCTGGGGGTGTAAAACTGCAACCAGAAATTATTGAAAAAAAATTGGTTACTTTTCTATCCAAGCATGCTTTTATAATATGTGGAGTAAAGAATGACACGTTTGGTGAAGCCGTTAGTTTGTGTATTGAGGGAAAACCTGACAACATAGAACAAATCAAAACAGCAATGCGTTCCACCTTGGAGAAATACGAAATTCCAAAATTCATCTATTACTTACCTGAATTATCGCGTACAGCTAATGGAAAAATAAACCGACTAGAAACGAAAGAAAGAATAGAACTTGAAGGAGTATTACTGTAAAATATTAGGCGTTTCCTCTCACGCATCGGCACAAGAAATAAAAAAGGCTTACCGTAAGAAAGCTCTTATTTATCACCCCGATAAAAACCCTACTGATGCCGCAATGGAAAAGTTCATTGCCATTCAAGAAGCTTATGAATATCTTTCGAATCCACCTAAAATAAGTACGGGAAAACAATACAGTTACAAAGATTTTAATCATCCTGAAAAGGCACAATCTGAAGAAGAAAAGAAACAACGTTTTAAGGAAGCACAAGAAAGGTACGAACAACAAAAAGCCCGAGAAAAGGCAGAAAATGAAGCTTATTTTTCCAAAATCTCTCAAGGTAGATTATGGAATTACTTTCGTTTTATCATGTGTTTTTCCACGCTTCTAGCAGGATTACTTGTGCTCGATCAATATTTACCATCTCGTTGGGTAAAAGACCAAGTTACACATGGAGATCCACGTGTTTACTATGAAGGTTTTAACAGAGAAAGTGTTTCGCCATTGTATACAGCAAGCGGGCAAGGACTCTGGCTTCCAAGGCAATATTTCTATGAAATCGTTGAGGGGAAAAATATTTATTTAGAAGAAAGCTTTATTCTAAGAGAAGTAAAACACCTGGCATTCTTCAACAGACAAGGAGAATGGGTTACTTCCTTCACAGATTATTCTGTACAAAGTATCTATTGGGTAATTGTCATCTTACTCCTCATTCCTCTTATCACCTATTTAGCAAAAAGTAGAACCCTGTTGTACAGTTTTCTGTTTCAATTTAGCGTATACTTCTACACCCTATTTATACTCGTAGTATTATGCAGTAACCAGAGGTGGTTACACCTTCTCACATTGGGTTACTTGTAATTCTTCATCACCCTATCTAAGGCACGCTTATCGTCCTTATCTTTTAGTGTCTGACGCTTGTCGTGAATATTTTTACCTTGCGCTAGGGCTATTTCTAATTTCGCCAAACCTTTCTCGTTGATAAACATGCGGAGCGGTACAATAGTAAATCCTTTCGTTTCTACTTTTTTCGCTAGTTTATTAATCTCTTGTCTATTCAACAATAATTTACGATCTGCTTTAGGTTTATGCTGATAAAAAGAAGCATTCGAATATTCGTTAATGAACATGTTTCTTATAAACACTTCATTATTTTCAATTACACAGAAGGCTTCCGCAATACTCGCCTTACCCAAACGAATACTTTTAATTTCGGTACCACCCAATTGAATTCCAGCTACAAAAGTGTCTAAGATTGTATACTCAAACTTTGCGCGTTTATTCTTAATGTTTACTGTGTTTTGAATTTTATTCATGAGCTTATTAAAGTCTTTATTTGTTCACCAAAACTGATGAATTATTTAAGAACATTAAAGGTATTATTTTCTTTAAAATAATTGGCCATAAAACGAATACCGAAGTAAAAGAAGGTAATAGTAATCATCATTAAAACATGGCTCAAATCATCTTTATTGAACCAAACGTGAGGGTTCAATTTCAAGAGAAAAATAAAAGCGGAAGGTATTAAGATTACCACTCCAAATACTATGTACTTGAAACCAGCCATTCCTTTTTTCCAAAAGTAAACACCAAAGCCACCACAGAAAATGAGGTAGGCCACAACTGCGTCAACGGTAATAAATAAGAAACTCTTAAAGGCTATAGCCAAGCCCCACAGAAGTACAGCTTTTGCAATCAGTACGCGTGTTAACAACCGTTTTCGTAAAGGATTATACAAGCTTATCATCGCTTTCCCTGCATAGAAGCTTGTTAAAATTCCCAAGGTCCAACACGGGAACTTTCCGTAGATTCCTGTATAGTAGAAAAAAGTATGTCCCAATCCACCAAATACCGTTGATAAACCAAAAAGCATGTAGAACCCTTTCCAGTACTTCTCAAATTCACTTTCAGGTTTTCCCAAATTGTAATAACATATGAAACAGATGGTTGCTATCAACCAGTTTGTGATTAACGCCATAGGTTCTTGCAAACACAAACCGGCGAAGGTGTACGGTAATTTTTCAGGGGAGATACCGCATTCTGATACTAATTCCACTAACATAGCGCAAAAATACGTCAAAGAATCACATAGGCAAGCTATTTTTCACATCTTCAAAGCATCAAATACAATTTTATGTATTTGGATACACAGCATATCTCTACAAAGCATTAATTTTGTTGTAATGAATATTCCTTCTAAACATATAGAAGAAGCTGTGGAACAACTGGCTTCTTTACCAAGTATTGGAAAACGAAGTGCACTGCGCTTAGTTTTACACCTTTTAAAAAGGAGTCCGGAAGAAATAGAGCGTTTTGCCCAAGCTTTTGTAACAATGAAAAGCGAAGTAAAACAATGCACATCTTGTGGAAATATATCAGATAAAGAACTTTGTGCCATTTGTTTAAATCCTAATAGAGACACTTCTCTGATTTGCGTCGTTGAAGATATTCGCGATATCATGGCCATTGAGGCCACCTCAAGCTATAAAGGAATATACCATGTCTTAGGAGGTATTATCTCCCCCATGGACGGAATTGGTCCAAGTGATTTGAACATAGACACCTTAATAGCGAAAGCAGAGAACGAAGAAATTTCAGAAATTATTTTTGCCTTAAGTGCAACAATGGAGGGGGATACCACTAACTTTTATTTGTATAAGAAATTAAAGGATTTCGATTTCAACATCTCCACGCTTTCGAGAGGTGTTGCCGTAGGAAGTGAACTTCAATATGCAGATGAGCTCACATTAGGAAGGTCTATTATGCAGCGATTACCCTTCGAATCTACTTTTCAGAAATAGTTTTACCGTTAGAAACTTTTAGTTTATTTTTAGTAAAAACTATTACTATGCTAAAAGAATTTAAAAAATTTATTGCCAAAGGAAATGTCTTGGAACTCGCAGTAGGTTTAATTATGGCCACCTACTTTGGAGCAATTGTAAAATCTTTGGTGAATGACATCATTATGCCAGCAGTAGGTTATGCCATTGGTGGTGTCGATTTCAATAAGCTTAAAATTATTATTGCAGAAGCTCAACCCGAAGTTTTAAACGATGCCGGAGAGGTCATCACTCCAGCCGTTGCTGAAGTGGCGATAAAGTATGGAGTTTTCATCAATACGATCATCGTATTTATCGTAGTTGCTTTTTGTGTGTTCCTTGTAGTTAAGGCATATAACAACATGAAGGAACGCATGAAAAAGAAGGAAGAAGAAGCACCAGCTGCACCGCCAGCACCTTCTAAAGAAGAAGTCTTATTAGGTGAAATTAGAGACTTGCTGAAAGAGAAATAGAGAATAGAGTAAAAAGAATTATTACTTAGATACAACAAAAAAAGAGCGAACCGTTTGGTTCGCTCTTTTTTAATATCAGTTGACTCCTTGCTTACACGTTGAAAACCCAATTGTTTTCATCTGCAATTTTACCAACTTTAAGATTATCTAAGTATTTATGTACTTTGTTAGAGAATTCTCTTGTTTCCACTGCTGGAAGTTCGAATTTCTCATCTCTAAATCCTATCATTTTAATTGGTGCGATAGTAGCGGCAGTACCTGCTCCAAAAGCTTCTTGTACTCTACCTTCTCTACATGCTGTAATGATTTCTTCAACCGTTACCTTGCGCTCCTCTACTTTCATCCCCCATTGCTGAGCAACCTCTACAACAGATCTTTTTGTTATTCCACGTAAGATTGTATCACTGTCTTCGCTTGGTGTAATTAATACGTCATCAATAACAAACATAATGTTCATTGTTCCAGACTCCTCAATGTACTTGTGCTCTTTAGCATCTGTCCAAACCAACTGGTGGTAACCTTCTTGTTGACCTAACATTGCAGGATATAAAGAAGCCGCGTAGTTTCCAGCTGTTTTTGCTCTACCTACTCCACCTTCGGCAGCTCTCGTGTATTTTTCTTCAATTTTCACATTCAGCGGTTGTGCGTAGTACGCTCCTACTGGACAAGTGAAAATCATAAATTTATACGTGTCAGATGGTTTAATTCCGATGTAATTATCCATTGCAAATAAGAATGGACGAATGTACAAGGAGTACCCCTCTTTCTTTGGTACCCATGCTTCATCGATTTCTACCAATTTGGCAACCAATTCAACAAACATTTCTGGAGAAAGCTCTGGCATGCACATTCTTTCGCACGACTCAGCAAATCTTTTCCCATTCATATCTGGTCTAAAGATAGAAACGCTTCCATCCTCTTTTCTGTATGCTTTCAATCCTTCGAAGATCGATTGTCCGTAGTGAATAACAGAAGTTGCAGGGTGCATTTTTAAATCTTGAAAAGGACGGATAACCGGGTCTTGCCATTTTCCATCCACGTAATCCATTTCTAACATGTGATCAGAGAAAACTTTTCCAAAAGGAAGGTTGTCCCAATCTACCGCGTTTACTTTAGAATCCGCTGTTTTTTCAACCTGAAAATTTATTGTTTTAGTGTTCATACCTTGTAATTTCACAGCGCGAATATACTCATTTTCTGACGATACGTCAAGGTGAAAGTGACCAACGTCATCAAATACGCAGGCTTTTATTCTCCAGAAGTACTATACCCCAGCCTCTATGCGTTTTTCACTTTTTCCCAAGTTTCAAATAGCTTATCTTGAGAGGGCCTATCTGCTTCAATCTCTCTTAAAGGCTCGCAGGGCTTTAAGGTATCCATACATTCCTTTGGAAGTGCTTGGTAAAGGGCTGTACCTTTTGTTTTCCATGCGATCATATCATCACTCACCTCTTTTACTTTTTTAGCAGGATTTCCTACCATCAAAGACCTTCTTTCTACTTTCGTTTTAGCAGGAACAAACGCCAAAGCACCAATGATACATTCTTCTTCAACGATCACATCATCCATCAAAACGGCATTCATTCCAACCAGGCAATTTTCTCCAACAGTTGCTCCGTGAATAATTGCACCATGTCCAATATGCGCTCCTTTTTTCAAGGTCATAGTAGTTCCTGGAAACATATGCAGTGTACAATTTTCTTGCACGTTACACCCGTCCTCTATTACTATTTGTCCCCAGTCACCACGAATAGCAGCACCTGGTCCTACATACACATCCTCTCCAATAATTACATTTCCCGTAACAGTTGCATTAGGATGAATAAAACTCGAAGCTGCGATTACCGGTTTAAAACCATTAAATTCAAATATGTTGGCCATTGTATTTTTTGTTCAAAAGTATAAAAGTTCGTCGTTCCTTTTACTTTTAATCAAAAGCAAGAGAAAATTGGTCTAA
>NZ_JBVCPV010000125.1:0-8868 GCF_057456495.1 Lishizhenia sp.
ACCGCATCTTGTATATTTTGTGCATTTGGGTGGTTGTGACAACCCACCATTGCTTTATTACAGGGAAACCCGGTATTTTCCGTAATAACTCCTTCTTGCAAACCAACTAGAGCCTGAACCAATTTAAAAATAGAACCTGGAGGGTATTCGGCCTGTAGCGGTCGTGCAAACAAAGGCTTTAAACTATCGTTCACAAGTTTTCTATAGTTCTCCTTTATTTTACGAGAACCCACCATCATATTCGGGTCGTAACTTGGAGCAGAAACCAAACTTAAAATTTCTCCAGAAGACGGTTCAATCGCAACTATACATCCCTTTTTATTGGTCATTAGTTTTTCTCCGTAAGCTTGTAAGTCTATATCTAAACCAAGGGTAAGGGGCGGACCTTGTTCAGCGGCCGTATCCAGCGCACCTCCCGCATAAGTTTCAACGATACCTCCTCTCGCTGATCTAATAATATAGTGCACTCCCTTCTGTCCTCTTAACTCCTTTTCATAATAATTCTCAAGTCCTGTTCTACCTACATAATCTCCTTGATTATAAAAAACAGGATCGGCCTTCAGCTCTTTGTATCTAATCTCGTTCAGGTATCCAAAAATATTTCCTCCATTCGGATAAGGATAATTACGCATAGAGATGGATTGTTCATAAAAACCTTTAAAACGACCTAATCTTGGAGCAATACGAGCAATTTCGGCTTGGGTTAATTGGGTGAGAAAAGCATAAGAACTATAGCCACGGTAATCATTAACTACAGTATCGTTACCTGTAATTTTACTGCGCGTTCTTCTGTCTAACTTTCTTCTGATTTCATTAAAGCGATAGGGAATGAAACTATCGGGTACATTCAAAAGTTGGGCAAATGCATGTGTGTCTAAATCTTCAATGTTATTTTCAATAAACATCAAATTATAGAAGGTTTGATTGGATACTACTTTCTTATGATTTCTGTCGAAGATAATTCCTCGTGGTGGCTTCACTTCTAGCTTCTTTTGAGAAACCTCAGCGGCTCTCTCTTTCCACTTATCATCCACCACTTGCATATAGAAGAGGCGCATAGAATAGATTAATCCTATCGCCACAAAAAGTCCGTAAAAAACCAGTCTTCTAGCTTCTAAATTCATTTCTTTTTCCCCTTCTTAAAGAATAGCACTTGTATGATTATGGCTAAAAATAGGGTTATTACAGCACTTAAAATAGTTTTTTGAAATACAAATAATATTTCTTTGAAACTTAAGTACTCTAAAATGAAAAAGTAGAGATGATGAACCAAAGTGAAGATTCCAAAAACGGGGATAAACCAACGCCATCCCATTTGGTATATATTTCCTTCTTCAAAACCTTCATACCCATCTCTAGGCGAAAACAATGAAAACAACTCCGGTCTTAAATAAGCGATAAGTACCGCTGAACTTGCGTGTAATCCGAAGGTATTCATAAAGAAATCTATGCTCAATCCACACAAGAAGGCGATGACCATAACACCTATTAATCCCATTTCAAAGGGAAGCAATAAGATGAACAAAGGATAAATCATGGGATGTATGCCTAAAGGAAAAGGTATTTGACCTAGTATTAACCCTTGTACTAATACAAAGACAACAAAACGAAGGATATGTTTTACTACTGGATTCATCTTAGTCAATAAACTCTTCTTTAAATACAGACTCCAGGGAATCCTTTTCTAATTTCATGATATTTTCCACTACGAAAACAGACTGTAGTCTTCTTAAGTCATTCCCCAACTTCACGGTAATTTTCCATTCGGGTTTTCCTTCAATTTCTTCAATTGCTGCTACCCTTCCTACAAGGTGATTTTTAGGGAATAAACCAGACTGACTATTGGTAACCACTTCCCAGCCTAACTCCACTGGAATATCGTTAGAAATACCTGTAAGTGTAATTGTTCTTGGATCCTTTTCCGTGCCTTCCCACTTCAATAAGCCCCCTGCATGAACATTTACTATTTCAGCAGGAATATTGATATTTTCTGTTAGAACCGATTTAACCACCGCATAGTGCTTCGACACATCGTAAATAATTCCGACTAAACCATTCGAGGAAATAACCCCCATATCTCTTCGGATACCAGAGGCTGCACCTTTGTTTAGGGTAAAATAATTGTTCTTATAGGTATATGTGGAATTAACAATTACAGCGGGTATGTAATCGAACTGCAATTCTAAAAGGGTGTCTTCTATACGAATTCTATCGTCGGATAATGCAATGTAATTTTCCAATTGCGATTTCTTCAAGGCTTTAATTTCAGCTTGAAGTCGCTCATTCTCCTCTTCCAAAGAAAAGTGTTTGGTAAAATCTTGCTGTGCATCTAACAAGGTAGCTGCAACACCATTACTCGAGTTAAAAAAACGCGTTCTTGGATATTGCACCCAAGAAAAATAAGACGTTAACGCAAATACTTGCAAGATTAGGAAGACCAGAAAGATTCTAAACCTTCTAAAAAAAGCAATTAAATTACGCATTACACCTCAGGAGTTTTTAGTCTCTAATTAAGAATTGGAATCTATCGATGTTTTTCAATGCGATACTTGTACCTCTTGCTACCGCTCTTAACGGATCTTCTGCAATGTGTACAGGTAATTTTGTTTTGATGGCAATACGCTTATCCAAACCTCTTAACATAGACCCACCACCTGCTAAGTAGATACCTGTTTTGTAGATATCCGCAGAAAGTTCTGGTGGCGTCATCTCCAAGGCACTTAAAATCGCCTCTTCAATTTTAGAGATAGTTTTGTCTAATGCGTGTGCTATTTCTGAGTAAGTAACTACGATTTCTTTTGGAATACCTGTCATTAAATCTCGACCACGAACGGCGAAATCTGCAGGAGGGTTCTCCAATTCTGTCATAGCAGCACCTACTTCAATTTTAATTTGTTCTGCTGTACGTTCACCTACCAAGATGTTGTGCTGGCGACGCATGTATTCTTCGATATCTGCTGTAAAGTCATCTCCCGCAACACGGATAGATTTATCACAAACAATACCACCTAATGCGATAACGGCAATCTCTGAAGTACCTCCACCTATATCGATAATCATGTTACCCATAGGCTCTTCCACGTCTATACCAATACCGATAGCGGCTGCCATAGGCTCGTGAATTAAGTATACCTCTTTTGCGTGTGCGTGTTCTGCACTATCACGTACCGCTCTTTTCTCTACTTCAGTAATTCCAGAAGGAATACATATTACCATACGTAAAGAAGGGTTGAACATACTCTTTCCCCCCTTGATCATTTTGATCATTCCACGTATCATGCTTTCTGCACTCTGGAAATCTGCAATTACACCATCTTTCAGGGGCCTGACAGTTTCGATCAGCTTATGGGTTTTCCCATGCATCTGTTGTGCTTTTTTTCCAATGGCAACGATCTTACCTGTTTGGATATTTTTAGCTACAATAGAAGGTTCATCAACAACTACCTTATCGTTTTGAATGATAAGCGTATTTGCTGTACCTAGATCGATCGCAATTTCTTGCGTTAAAAAATCAAATAATCCCATGTGATGTTGTAGAGCAATCTTTTTAGTCCCCCTAAGTTTAGTAATTATTCACCAACTTAGGGGGATAAAAATTCGAAAACTTAGTAATTTTCTATTATTAGTGTTTAAAGTGTCTGTTTCCGGTAAATACCATCGCTACATTGTTCTCGTTACAGTAGTCGATAGATAATTGATCTTTGATAGATCCACCTGGCTGAATAACAGCTGTAATCCCTGCCTTATCTGCGATTTCAACACAGTCTGGGAATGGGAAGAATGCATCAGAAGCCATTACTGCACCTTTCAAATCAAAGTCGAATGATTGTGCTTTGTGAATTGCTTGTCTTAAGGCATCAACTCTTGAAGTTTGTCCTGTTCCACTTGCCAATAACTGTCCGTTTTTCGCCAAGATAATTGTGTTAGATTTTGTGTGTTTCACCAACTTGTTAGCGAACTCCAAATCTTTCAATTCTTGCTCAGAACATTTTGCTTCTGTTCTTGGCTCGAAGTTTTTAATTTCATCCGTAATGAAATCTTTATCTTGTTCCAATACACCGTTCAAGATAGTTCTGAACTGACGTTTTGGTAATTCAATATCTTTTTGAACTAAGATTACTCTGTTCTTCTTTCCTTTCAAGATCTCTAATGCCTCAGCATCGTATCCTGGTGCGATAACTACCTCACAGAATAATTTGTGAATTTCTTCTGCTGTAGGAACATCTATCGTTGTGTTAGAAATCAAGATACCTCCAAATGCAGAAACTGGGTCACCAGCCAATGCGTCGTTGTATGCTTCTAAGATCGTAGCTCTTGTTGCAACTCCACATGCGTTGTTGTGTTTCAAAATAGCGAATGTAGGAGCATCGTTTTTGAACTCTCCCATTAAATTCACTGCTGCATCAACGTCTAACAAGTTGTTGTAAGAAAGTTCTTTTCCGTGTAACTTGTCAAACATCGCATCCATATCTCCGTGGAAAATACCTTTTTGGTGAGGATTTTCTCCGTAACGCAATACTTGCGCTTGGTTGATAGATTGTTTGAACACCTCTTTTTCTCCTTGGTTGAAGTAGTTAAAGATGTGTGTATCGTAGTGAGAAGATACTTGGAACGCATCTCTCGCAAATGATTTTCTTTCTTCTAATGAAGTCTCCGCTCCTCTTGCTTCCAAGATTGCGTTGAACTCTTCGTAGTTATCCATAGATGGGATAATTACTACATCTTCGTAGTTCTTTGCTGCAGCTCTGATTAAAGAAATACCACCGATATCAATTTTCTCGATAATATCTTGGTGAGCAGCTCCAGAAGCTACTGTATCCTCAAATGGGTAAAGATCAACAATTACCAAATCCAATTCAGGAATTTCAAATTCTGCAATTTGCTCTTGGTCTTTTTCTAAACCACGACGGTTCAAAATACCTCCAAATACTTTTGGGTGTAAAGTTTTTACTCTTCCTCCTAAAATAGAAGGGTAAGAAGTTAAATCTTCTACTCTTTCAACATTGATTCCCAAACCTTCGATGAAAGCTTGTGTACCTCCTGTTGAATAAATTGTTACTCCGTTCTTATCTAGATTTTTAACGATTTCATCTAGACCGTCTTTGTTAAATACTGAAATTAAAGCACTTTTGATTTTCTTGACACCCATAATTGCGTTGAATTTAAGGGCGCAAAGATACATAATTCAATTTAAAATTCAGAAAATATAATAAGGTAATGTTTGAGAGTTTGGAAAGTTTGATGATTCAACAATTTAATGATTCAATAATTCAAGGATTTGTCTCTCGACTGCCGCTTGAGAAACTAAGTTTGATTGTTTGATGATTCAAGGATTCAAGACTTCAAAATTCAAGGATTTGAAGATTTGAAGATTTGAAACTAACAAGGTTCACGAGCGGAGCGCTGTACTGAGCGACAGTCGAAGTGTCGAATGGCCAGTTTCTAATGCAAGCTTTCTAAAGATTCAAGGATTCGAAAATTTGAAGGATTCAACAATTCAAAGATTTGAGGGATTAAATTCGTGAATTACCCCATCTCTTTCTCATTTCTCACACTCCTTATTATTTTTTGTTCACACTCCATCCTGTTTTCCTACCTTTGAAGAAAAATAGAAGATGGAAGAACAACCCAATAATCCTTTACACGGCGTTAAGCTGCAAGATATCGTAGAATACTTGGTGCAATTCTATGGCTGGGAAGAATTGGGAAGTCGTATTGACATACGTTGTTTTAATTTGAACCCTACCGTGGGTTCGAGTCTGAAATTTTTACGCAGAACTCCTTGGGCCAGAAACAAAGTAGAGAAACTGTATTTGGACACTCAAAAGAAGGGCAAAGCCATGCCCAACCCTCCCTTTCCATTAAAAGTAAAATCTACAACTCCACCTAAAGCGAAAGAAAAAACTAAAGTAAAGAAGGTGGTAAAACCAAAAGGACCAACAAAAACAAAACAGACCAATAGCGGCAGCAAGTATACCTTGAGGTAGATTTGAGCGTTTGATGGTTTGAAAGTTTGTCTCTCGGCTCCGCTCGAGAACCTGTGTTCGTTAGTGCATGAGGTGTTCCAGGTACTTTGTGTACCCTGTGAAAAACCTATAATCATTGACAATGAAAACGTTAGTCAATACCCATTTGTCGCGCGAAAACAAGACGCTAAAAAATTCTTTATTCTGCATTCTAAAATCTCAATTTATTCCCTATTTTAGTAGTGACAGATTATTTATTAACGTAAAATGAGAAGCACTCTCAGCTTGCAAGATTCATCCCTTCATTCGCAAAGTGAAGGGATTTTTGCTTTTTAGTGATTGGTGAGAAGTGATAAGTCAAAAGTACTGCAGTCTAAAACCATTTCAAGTATAATTACTACATTCAGGGCCGTAAACCATAGATATTTCTGATCCATGCAAAATAATCAGCGTTCTACCTTTGCTATTTTAGTATCGGTTTTCTTTTTCTGGGGCTTTGTTGCTGCCAGTAACGACATACTCATCCCTGTATTTAAAGGGGCTTTTGACTTAGAGAATTGGCAATCTCAATTGATAAACTTAGCGTTTTACGGTGCCTACTTTTTTGGATCTATTATCTATAACCTCATCGCACATGTTAAGGGAAAAGATTTGATTACCATTTTCGGTTATCAAAAATCCATCTCCCTAGGTTTAATTGTGTCGGCCTTAGGAACCTTACTATTTATTCCCGCGGCGAGTTTAAATTCGTACGCGCTTATGTTGAGCGGATTATTTGTTGTAGGACTCGGTTTTTCATTACAACAAACTGCTGCCAATCCCTTCGCCATTCAATTGGGTGATCCCGCCAAAGGATCGCAACGTTTAAGTTTAGCAGGTGGAATTAACAACGTGGGAACGACCGTCGCTCCCCTTCTAATTTCGTTGGCCATTTTTGGAACTTTGGATACCGATAATGCGGTTACGAAAACCATAGAGGATGTAAAAATCCCCTACTTATTATTAGGAATGGCATTTATTTTTGCCGCAGCTGTTTTTTGGTTTACAGCACCAAAGAAAACCTTACAAGAAGACTTGGTTGACACAGCATCATTGAAGGAAGAAGAAGAAACCTTGAAACTCGTATCAGGTACTGAAAAAAAATCTGCTTTAAACTATATCCAACTCCTTCTCGGAATGGGGGCGATTTTCTTTTATGTAGGTGTTGAGGTTGCTACTGCAGGAAATTTAGGGGAATATTTAAAACAAGAATTCAATTATACAGACAGCACTATAGGTCCTTTCGTAGCCCTTTACTGGGGTTCTTTGATGATAGGCCGTTGGGCAAGTTCTGCAGGAGCGTTTACAGATAAAAAGAATACAAGAATGATTTTAAAAATTGTTCTTCCGTATTTAGCCTTTGGCGTTTTCTTATTTACCAGTTATTTATTTGGAAAAGATGTGCGTCCGTTCTACAATTACGCCTTCATCATCCCCGTACTCATCATCGCAGATTTTGCCACAAAGGAGAAACCTTATTCTCAATTGGCTGTATTTGCCGTTCTCGGTATCGTTTCTTTGTTGGTAGGGATTTTTGGTGAGGGAATCACTGCCATCTATGGTTTGATGAGTGTAGGATTATTCTGTTCTACCCTATGGCCTTGTATCTTTACCTTGGCCATCTCCGGCTTGGGTAAACACAGTGCTCAAGGATCTAGTTATTTAGTAATGATGATTATTGGAGGAGCCATTATCTCTACCGCACAAGGTGCTTTAATGGACGCCTGGGATGTCCGTTACTCTTTCTTTATTGATGTGCTTTGTTTTGTGTATCTATTTGTCTTCGCGTTAATAACAGGACCTATACACAAACGCAATTTAGAGGAAGGCGTCCAATAAACGACTTAATCCCATGTAAGGTAATCTTCCAGGTCTCTTCTGTCTTTTTTAGACGGTTTACCCGTACCGTAATTTCTATAGGTGCGTTGCGCCTCTTGGTAGGTTTTGAATTTTTCTAGTTCCACAGGAGAAGTAATATCTTGGATATGGTTGTCTACCAACTTGGCACCTACCCTTTTATCCAGCAACTCCTTAACTCTGTACTTAAAAACAGCATTGTGTTTGGTAATGCTAATCACGTCCCCCCCTTTAATTTCTTTGGCAGGTTTAATTCCTTCATCGTTTACGCGGACCTTACCCTTTTTCACCATTTCAGTGGCGATGGATCTTGTTTTCGCCAAACGCACACACCAAACAAATTTATCTACACGTACTCCCATGCTACTCTAAAGTCTTTTGTATTTTCTTTGGTAGTTTTTGCACCACCAATTCGTAAGAATGATCTATTAGTTCGTAGAACAACGCATCCGGCACATCACTGTTGATTTTAACAGTATTCCAGTGCACTTTGCTCATGTGGTAACCGGGTAAAACACCTTCATAGCTATCGCGTAATTCTACAGCTCTTTCAGGATCACATTTTAGGTTAACGCCATCGCCTTTCTCCAAGGCCATTAACGCAAACATTTTACCCGCTACCTTGAACACCAAAGTCTCTGCATCGAAAGGAAAACTTTCTTCCACGCTTTTCTTTTGCAAACAATAATCTCTTATTTCTTCAATGTTCATCAACGCGAAATTACAAAACGCTTTGTGCTTTGACCAATTTTAAGAAAATAAACTCCACTTGACAGGGTATGGAGACTAATTTGTGCATCGGATGCAAATTGACCTTTAAGAACTTGCTCTCCAAGGGTATTTATAACTTGGTAGCTTTGATTTTCCACCCCTAGAACAAAGAGCATGTCCTGAGCTGGATTTGGATAAAGTGTAAGTTCATTTACGGATCCCCCAAGGTTTAATCCACCAATCAGATCCCAACTCTGATCTAAATCCGATTTTTGCAAGGCCTGGTTGTCCTTCA